>CAZYYV010000058.1:0-16666 GCA_964651295.1 uncultured Bacteroides sp. | reverse complement strand
GTTGGGACGCTATCAACGCCGAGACAGATGCCCGAGAAAATGCAAAACTAGAAGGGCGCAAGTATGTCGCTGAGAGACTTGAAAATGGTGACACACTTAAGGAATTGCTTGCTCGCGGACGTTACACATTGTTTAAATCACCTGAAAAGTGGACCGATACACAGCGGCAGCGCGCTAACTTGTTGTTTCGTCTTTATCCGGACTTAAACGAAGCTTATTGGCTATCTCAAAACGGCGCATAGTAAAAAACCTGTGTTTAGGCGTATATTTTGCAGAGGCGGACAAGGAAGAATTTAGGCAATAATATACCAGTTGACCCAGTATTAATTTACTAATAAGTATCGAGCTATCACATTTTTGAGTGCTAGCATTTTCTAGAAATTATTAATTTTTGCTATATTATTACTGTTTGTCAGGTCATTATCGTATATTTGCGTATATTTAGACGGAAGCTTATGATAGATTGCAGCACTTATGAGAAGTTTGATAGTCTTGTTTCTCTTACCTCACATTTCAAAGATAATAAGACGCGTAAAGAATTTCTTGTCAAGCAGTGCATTAATGGTGAAACCTCCCATAAGTCTATGATTAATTATAGCTTATTTGTGGTTGATATGCAACCACTCCACAAAAGAAGTGATTCCCATTGAGAATTCAATACTCTCAGTGGGAATTCTTTTATTACGCAGATATTTATTAATAAATAGTAAAGCTGGGTCTATTGCCAATTTTTTAGTTGTTTACGCTATGTAGCATTGCTCTATAAGCAAATGTGATAGTGGAATATAATAATAGCCGCTGATGGAGCGGCTATTGTCTTGTCTATATATATGTGTTTTTAGATTTCTACGCGGGCGTATGGTGCTGCTTCGTAGGGGCAAAATTCTTTGTCGAGGAACTTGAAGTATCCGGCAATTGCTACCATAGCAGCGTTGTCGGTAGTGAATTTGCGTTCGGGGATGAATGCTTCGAGATTGTGCCGTTTGCAGAAGTCGGCTACAGCTTGACGTACGCCAGAGTTTGCGGAAACGCCACCACCGATTGCCACGGTTTTTACACCGGTTTGTTTTACGGCTTTTTCGAGTTTGTCAAGTAGGATGTCGATGATTGTTTTCTGGAGCGATGCCGCGAGGTCGGCTCGGTTGTGCTCGATGAAGTCGGGATCTTCTTTGATTCCGTCGCGTAAGGTGTAAAGGAACGAAGTCTTGAGTCCGCTAAAGCTGTAGTCGAGTCCTGGAATGTGAGGACGTGCAAATTTAAAACGTTGAGTGTCGCCTTCGGCTGCAAGACGATCGATGTGAGGTCCGCCTGGGTAGGGTAGCCCCATAACTTTGGCGCACTTGTCGAACGCTTCTCCGGCGGCGTCGTCGATAGTTCTGCCGAGAATTTCCATGTCGCTGTAGCTACGAACCATGATGAGCTGAGAGTTGCCTCCCGATATGAGAAGGCATAGGAAGGGGAACTCGGGTATTCTGTCGTCTTCCTTTTCGCGAACGAAGTGCGAGAGTACGTGCCCGTGAAGGTGGTTGACATCTACAATCGGTGCACGTAGACCGAGAGACAAACCTTTTGCAAAGCTGGTACCTACGAGTAGTGAGCCGATGAGTCCCGGACCGCGAGTGAATGCGATAGCTGAAATGTCGTTTTTAGATATGCCTGCACGTCGGATGGCAGCATCGACAACGGGTACGATGTTTTGCTGGTGTGCGCGAGATGCGAGTTCGGGTACAACTCCGCCGTATTCTTCATGTACTTGTTGCGAAGCGATAACGTTGCTGAGAAGTATTCCGTCGCGTATGATAGCCGCTGAAGTATCGTCGCACGACGATTCGATTCCTAATATAGTGGTTGACATAATGCGATTCTATTAAAAGATGTATGCGATACTCGCCTGAAGGTGGGTTGTAGAGTAGTGTCGCAATAAAGAATAGTGAGCTTCGAGTGATAGTTTCATCGAATTGTTGCAGCGATATTCAAATCCGGCACCACCGTTCACCCCAAGACTGTTCGAGTGTTCGGTAACATCCTTATGATTTATAATATTTAAGCTGTGTAGGCCCCACGAGGTGTAATTCACGCCGATAATGGGGTATAGGATACATCGCTTTGTATTGAGGTTAATAGGCAAGTGAAAATTTACGTCGATGTTCATGCCACTTAGGTTTTCGTTTCGGAATATCAAGCCGATTTCTGGCGCGATACGAACAATGTTGCTCAGCGAATACTGAAAAGCAAGTCCGGCGCTCATTGAATTATTCCGAGTGACGTATCCAACTTTCGGCCCAAACGACTTTTCGCCTCGGATGAATTGAGCCGAAGCAGAGAACATAGTCATAGAAGCCGAAAGAGCTATTATAAGCACTAATAATTTTGTGCGAAAGGGTTGTAACATGCGATAGTTATTATAGTGTTGCAAAGATAATTGTTTTTCTGCGATTATGGAGAAAGAGGATGGATTTATTTGTTATGTAGTTTTTTACAAACAAGCTCGGATATCTTTAAAATAAGTTAAGAAATCGTAATACAAAGCGAAAATGATGAAGTTTTTGCTAATTTTGTTGCGCATTGGAGTACCGACAGAGGTCGGGTACTCTCAATTGTCTTACTTCTTAGTGCTATCTAATTGATAATGAGTAATTATGCGAATTATCGATGTATTAAGTGTAAGATGTACACACAATTCTCGATAAAACAAAAAATAACCGATATACTAAAATCCTGAATTAACAAAAAAAACATTATTTTATCTATCCCTACGTTAGGCTAATGAGACGAAAGCCTTGTTACTCCCGGCGTAGATCCGTTAATCTAATCAATATTTATGAGAAAGCATCTTTATCTGGCTATGCTTTTGGCAGGAATGCCGATGCTGGGAACACTTTCAGCGTCAGCCGAACCTGTACCCCAACAGCAGAGTCAAGCGGCTACCACAATTACCGGTACCGTCTTGGATGAGAACAATGAACCCGTGATTGGAGCTAGCGTTATGCAAGCAGGTGTACGCACCAATGCTGTGGCTACCGACATCGATGGTAATTTTAAAATCCGCATCCCCGCAGGCGCATCTCTTGAAATCAGCTACGTTGGTTACAAGACAGTTACTGTAGCGGGTGCAAACGGTATGACAGTAGCACTTCAGCCCGCTACTGAAATGCTTAACGAACTCGTAGCCGTTGGTTACGGTTCTCAGAAGCGTGCCAACCTTACCGGTGCCGTTGCTACCGTTGACGTTGCACGTACAATGGATAGCCGTCCTGTAGCCGACGTTACCAAGGCTCTTCAGGGTGCTGTTCCCGGTCTTACTATTACTGCCGGTAACGGTGGTATCAACAACGACGCTTCTATCCGTATCCGTGGCGTCGGATCACTTACTAACGGTCGTTCTTCAGACCCCTTGATCGTTGTTGACGGTGTACCCGTTGATAACCTCAACTTCGTTGACCCTAACGATATTCAGGACATCAGCGTACTTAAAGATGCTGCTTCAAGTGCTGTTTACGGTTCTCGTGCATCTTTCGGTGTAATTCTTATTACTACTAAATCAGCTGCGAACAAAGACAAAGTTAACGTATCATATAGCGCTAACTTCGCTTGGAGCAATGCTACAATGCTTCCCGACTTCGTAAATACTATTGACGAAGCAAAAGGCGCACTTCAGGCATACGCTCGTAACACAGGTTCTAACAAGACTCCTGTAGGCGATATGTTCTACTCAGAAATGCTTCCTTACTTCGAAAAATGGCACGCTCAGCACGACGGTCGTTACGAAGGTATCGTAGCACTTCAGGAATACCAAAACGAAGACAACGTTGGTGACTACCGTATCGTTGACGGTAAGTTTATCCGCTACGCTGACTGGGATGCTCGTAAGACTCTTTACAAAGCAGCTCCTTCACAGAAGCACAACGTAACACTCGAAGGTACTAGCGGCAAGACCCAGTATCGTCTTAGCTTCGGTTATGACGGCCGTCAGGACATTATGCGCTATAACCCCCAGAAGTTGTCTCGTTACATGGTTAACGCCAACATTTCTACCGAAATCACCAACTGGTTGAAAGCCGGTACACGTATCAGCTTCACACAGCGTGAATTCACCGAGCCCAACACCCCCTCGAATACCCTCCAGTACGCTTGGCGTTGGTCTCCCTTCATCTCTAACTGGGGTACTATTGCAGATCCCACCACAGGTGAACAGAAATTGTTCCGCAACACCTTGAGCGAACGTCTCCTCGGTCCTACCGATAAGGCAACAACTCGTCAGACACGTCTCCAGGCTTGGGCTACTGCAGAAATCATCAAGGGTCTTACCCTCCAGGCAGACTTCACCTATGACTTCCGTAGCTACAAGAACCAGGCATCTTGGGCAACTCAGGAAACTTGGGACTGGGGTGGCACACCCTACGCAACCTACATATGGCCTTCAACCGGTCAAGATGGTACACGCGTACGTGTCGACAAAAACGATATGGACCGTTGGACTACCAACGTATTCGCAACATATGCCAAGACCTTCAATGAAGATCACAACATGAAGATCATGGCAGGTTTCACTGCAGAACAGTATCGCTACGACAACCTTATGGCATGGCACAAAGGTCGCTACGACATGACTCTTCCCGACCTCAACCTTACTTACGGTTCAGAAGCTAGCGACTACGGCGTATCAGGTGGTTCAGGCCACAGCGCAACTGCCGGTTTCTTCGGTCGTGCCAACTACGACTACAAAGGCCGCTACCTCGTAGAAGCTAACCTCCGTTACGACGGTTCTACACGCTTCCCCGCATCTAAGCAGTGGGCACTCTTCCCCTCGTTCTCAGCAGGTTGGCGTTTCTCAGAAGAAAACTTCTTCGGTGGCGTTTCTGATTGGTGGAGCAACGGTAAACTCCGTGCATCTTACGGTCACCTCGGTAACGAAAACGTAGGTTCTAACGTATTTATCTCTACCATCACTCCCGGTAACAAGAACGTAAGCTGGATTGACGGCAACGGTACCAACCTCAACGGTGCTACAATGCCTACCCTTATCAATACTTCACTTACTTGGGAACGAGTTGTTACCACAGACGTAGGTGTTGACCTCGGCTTCCTTAACAATTCACTCACTGCATCGTTCGACTGGTTCAACCGTGAAACACGCGACATGCTCGCACCCGGTATGCCCCTTCCCTCTACCCTCGGTGCATCAGCTCCTACAGAAAATGCCGGTAACCTCCGTACTCGCGGTTGGGAACTTGCAGTTAGCTACAACCACACCTTCGGAGACGTAGACTTCTGGGCTACCGCTACCATCGGTGACGCTACTTCTAAAGTAACAAAATGGGCAAGCAACGAAAACAAACAGCTCTACTCTTACTACTACGGTGAAAGCGGCTACCGCTTCTATGAAGGTCAGAACTACGGTGATATCTGGGGCTTTGAATACGATCGCTACTTCGAAGAATCAGACTTCTCCGGCAAAGACGATAAAGGTGTATGGCAGTATGGCAACGGTACCGCAAATCAGGACTACCTCGCATTCGGTCAGTTCCACTTCGGCCCCGGTGACGTTAAGTTCGTTGACCGCAACGGCGACGGTGTTATCAACAATGGTAACAGCACTATGATCGAATACAATGGTGCTTACTACGTAGAAGGTGACGAAGGTTATGGCGAAGCTAAGGCTGCTCTTAAGACCGGCGAATCTAAAGAAGTTCCCGTAGGTACACTTGCTAACCACGGTGACCTCAAGGTTATCGGTAACGCACTTCCCCGCTATGAATACTCACTCCGCCTCGGCGCAGCTTGGAAAGGCTTCGACCTCGACCTCTTCTTCCAGGGTGTAGGCAAACGTGACATGTGGCAGGTAAGTAACTTCGTAATGCCTTTCGCACAGACCAACTCAGGTTTGTTCTCACACCAGATGAGCTACAACTCATACGAATTGGATGCTGACGGCAAGATCATCGGTTACAACATCAACCAGGATAATATGTATCCTAACCTTACAGCAGGTGACTTCGGCTACAACAGCCGTATGCGCGCTACCTGTAATCAGGGTCAGAACAACTGGACATGCAACGACCGTTACCTCGTTAACATGGCATACCTCCGTATGAAGAACATCACTCTTGGTTACACACTTCCCAAAAACCTCACAACTAAGGCTTACATCCAGAAGGCACGCGTTTACTTCAGCGCAGAAAATCCCTTCTTCATCTACAACGGTGCCGGTAAATACAAAATCGACCCCGAAATGGAAGGTGGCGTAAGCGAAGGTTATGCAGGCTTCGGTCGTAACAATCCTATGATGAGAAGCTACAGCTTCGGTCTTCAGGTTACTTTCTAATCTTTAACTGAGAACCCAAAATGAAAAAACATATTATATTCGGACTTTTAGCCGGTGCTGCTGCTTTGTCGAGCTGTAACGATTTCCTCGACGACAACCGCTATCCCATGGATAAGCAGACCGACAACCCGGCATATTGGACCAGCGAAGTAAACGTTCAGGCCCAAATCAACACCCTCTATGGTAACTTCACCGGCTACGGCTCGGGTACATCGTGGGTAAACGACTTCTACTATCAGTCGCTCAACGACGACCAGTGTTCACACATGTACTCAGGTACAGGTATGGGCTTCTGCAAATGGACATACGAATATGCATCAAGTTCTAACAGCGTATGGGATGCAAGCTACGTAGAAGTCCGTCGTTGCAACTACATCATAAACAGATCTAACGTACCTAATGAAGTTAAGAACAATAACCTCATCGCACAGGCTCGTTTGATCCGTGCAATGCAGTACTACGAACTCGTTCGCGCTCTCGGTGATGTACCCTTGGTTACAACTGTTTTGAATCCTTCTGACGAACAGGTTTACGGTGAACGTACCAACCGCGACATAGTTATGGATCTAGTTCTTGAAGACCTTAACTTCGCAGTTGAAAACATCATCGCGCAGAAAGATATGCAGGAATTCAGTGTTGACATGGCAAACGCTATGAAATCTGAAATCTGCTTGTATGAAGCTGCTTATCAGAAGTATCACAAGGGAAATGATGACCGTGCTAACAAATTCTACAATGAAGTCATCAAAGCGTGTGAGGCTGTTATGAATTCAGGTTACGCACTTAACGACGACTATCAGGCAGTTTACACACAGTTCTTTGAAGACGTTGTAGGTAACCCCGAAATCATCTTTGCAAAGTGCTATAAGACCGGTTCAATGAGCCACTCAGCAGCTTCATTCCTTAGCTCAGAAACTCCCATCCCCGGTATGACCAAAGACGCATTTGATGCTTACCTCTTCAAAGATGCTAAACCTTTGGCTACTACCACTCTTAATAAGAACGACAAGCCCGTTGTAACTCGTCAGGATTCAACTTCAGTTAAATTCGACATCAGCGAAATGCTCGCAGTACGCGACGGCCGTCTTGCTAAGACTATCGACTCCCTGTTGGCTTTCGGTACTAAGGTTAACTTCAAGCGTGTAAACTCAGCAAGCATTACATCAACAACAGGTTACACAATCTGCAAGTATGTAAACCTCGAGCAGCCTTATCAGCTCACCGTTAATGCAGGTAACAATACTACTTGTGCACCTATCTACTGGTTGGCTTACACCTATTGCGACTACCTCGAAGCTAAAGCTGAACTTGGTACTATTACCGATGCCGATATCAACAAGTGTATGAAGCCCCTTTGGGATCGTGCCGGTATCGACACCTCAGTGCTCAACAAGGCTTACCTCGAATCGATGGCAGACCCTGCTAACAACATGAATGTTTCAAGCCTTATCTGGGAAATCCGTCGTCTCCGTCGTTGCGAACTTATGTTCGACCGCAACCACCGCTATTGGGACCTCGTTCGTTGGCACCAACTCGACCGTCTCGATACAGTTAAGAACCCCAACATCGTTCTCGGTGCTAACATTACCGGTGCTGAAGGTGATGAGCTTAAAGACATCTACACCAACACAGATATGTATATCAATGGTGCTCAGTCTGCTAACGGTACTGAAGTTCGTGTATTCACCGACCGCGAATACCTCCAGCCCCTCGGTACAACAATCATCAGCCTCTACAATGCTAAGGGCTTGACTCTCGAACAGAACCCCGGCTGGAAATAATCGAAAGATTAAAATAACTAACTATAAAAGCGCATCCTTCGGGGTGCGCTTTTTTTGCGTTATATTGATTTATCTAGTACAACTCTTAGAGAGTTGAGGACGGTTTTGCACAATGTAGGTCTTTGTCTGCGACTAAAATACGTTGCCCATAAATACAACAAAAGCTCTATGGCGCGTGCCATAGGGCTTTTGTATACCTTGTATGTAAGAATGATTATTTGCTAACGAGTTCTTGAGTGTCGCGAGCAATCATTAGTTCTTCGTCGGTGGGTATTACACAAACTTTGACGCGGGAAGCTGCAGAAGAGATAACAGCTTCGATGCCACGGCTTGCAGCATTGACATCCTTGTCGATTTCAACGCCCATATAGCCGAGTGTAGCGCATACATTTTCGCGGAGTGCGGTTTGGTTTTCACCAACACCGCCGGTGAATACGATAGTGTCGACACCGCCCATTTCGGCAGCATATGCACCGATGTATTTGGTGATGCGGAGCATATACATATCAAGAGCGAGACGCGCCTGTTCGTTGCCGTTTTTGATTGCTTCGTCGATTTCGCGCATATCGTTGCTTACACCGCTCACGCCGAGAAGACCGCTTTCTTTGTTAATCATAGTCTGTACCTGTTCGGCAGTGAGGTTGTGCTTGAGCATAAGGTATGTGAGCGCACCGGGATCGACATCGCCTACACGAGTACCCATCATAAGCCCTTCAACGGGAGTGAGCCCCATTGAAGTATCGACGCATTTGCCGTTTACGATAGCCGCCATTGAAGCACCATTGCCGATGTGGCAGGTGATAATGCGTTGGTTGTTGATGTCAACGCCGAGGAATTTGCATACTTCAGCGCTAACGTAGCGGTGGCTGGTGCCGTGGAAGCCGTAGCGACGTACGCCATCTTCTTTATAGTACTTATAGGGAAGAGCGTACATAAACGCCTTGGCAGGCATAGTCTGGTGGAAAGCGGTGTCGAATACGCCTACTTGGGGCACGTTGGGCATAATAGCAGTGATAGCCTCTACACCAGTCATATTTGCAGGGTTGTGGAGTGGTGCGATGTCGTAACATTCGCGAACCTTAGCTTTAACGTCTTCGTCGATAATAACGCTTTGGCTGAATTTTTCGCCGCCGTGAACGAGACGGTGCCCAACAGCTTCGATTTCGTCGTAGCTGTTGATGCAACCTTCTTTTTCGTCGGTTAGGTTGGCGAGGATAGCTTTAACGGCACCGTTGTGGTCGGTAAGGCCGAGGTCAACGATTTCTTTCGAGCCGTCGGCACGTTTGAATTTGAGGAAACCGCCAGCGAGACCGATTTTTTCAACGCCACCTTCGGCAAGAGTAGTGTCGGCATCGCCATTGAGGTCGATGAGCTTATATTTTACCGAGCTGCTGCCCGAGTTAAGTACGAGGATTTTCATGATAAAGTGTATTATTCGATACCTTTCAAGCCGATAGCTTGGTTACAGGTGATGATAATTGTCTTGTAGATGTCTTCGGGGAAGCAACCGCGCGAAAGGTCGTTGACAGGAGCTGCAAGTCCTTGGAGTACTGGACCGACAGCTTGTACGCCACCGAGACGCTGAACGAGCTTGTAAGCGATGTTGCCGACTTCGAGTGAAGGGAATACGAGAACGTTTGCACGGCCGCTGAGGGGGCTGTTGGGAGCCTTGCTATTGGCAACAGCTGGCACGATAGCAGCGTCGGCTTGGAGTTCGCCGTCGAGGATGATGTTGGGGTCGAGTTCGTGAGCGAGTTTGGTTGCTTCGATAACTTTGTCGACCGCAGGGCTCTTTGCCGAACCTTTGGTAGAGAATGAAAGGATGGCAACACGGGGCTCGATACCAGCGATGTCGCGCGCGGTGCGAGCTGCCGAAACAGCGATTTGAGCGAGTTCGGCAGATGTGGGGTCGGGAACAACGGCGCAGTCGGCGAAGATGAGGATACCGTCGGTGCCATAGTTAACGCCTTCGGGAAGGAGCATTACGAAAGCACCCGAAACGACACTGATTCCTGGAGTTGTCTTGATAACCTGGAATGCAGCGCGGAGAACGTTGCCTGTGGTGTTCATTGCACCGGCAACTTGACCGTCGGCATCGCCTGCTTTTACCATAAGGCAACCGAGGTAGAGTGGATTGTGAGTGGTGAGTCGAGCCTCTTCCATAGATATGCCTTTCGACTTGCGAAGCTCGAAGAAGAGGGGAGCATAGCGGTCGATGACAGCTTCATCGGCGGGGTCGATTATAGTAGCTTGGTCAATGTGAGAGAGCTTGAGCTCCTTAGCCATATTTTTGATATCGGCTTCATTGCCAATAAGGATTATGTCGGCGAGTTCGTCGGCAATGATTCGGTCGGCCGCGGTGAGAGTACGTGGTTCAAGACCTTCAGGAAGCACTATGCGCTGGCGATGCTCATGTGCTCTGCGTGTCAGTTTCTCAAAAAGATCCATTTTTATGCTATTTGGATAGTTGTTATTCTAAATTGCAAAGGTAGCGATTTTTTTTGAGAGAGTCAATATCGAATCATTGCTCTTGTTCGTAGTAGTATGAGTAATCGATACCTTTCATAAATATCTCTCGGTCGTTTATTCTGTCAGTCAAAGCATCATACAATATTTTTTTGATATCAGAAGCATCACAAACGCTCTTTTGCATAGCGTTTAGGTATCGGTATTTATCAATTACACTCCAATCGATGCATCTTTGGAGTTGCTTTTTTAGAATTAAATCGAGCCAGATTCGAGTTGCACGACCATTACCCTCTCTGAAAGGATGAGCAATGTTCATTTCGACGTATTTATCGATAATCTCATCAAAAGTAGTCTGTGGCATTTGCTCAATAGAAAGCAATGTCTGCCGAAGGAATTGTGCCATAGCAAATTGGAATCCTCCTTTTGCAATGTTTACGGTGCGTATTTTCCCTGCAAAATCGTATAGACCACCAAATAAGTACTCGTGAATTTGCTGAAGTCCTCTAGTAGAGCCGACATCTATGTTGTTGATTAGATTGCTCTCAAAAAGTGCGTATGCTTTTGATTTGCTCTTGCTGTCGATAGTATCATCGCTATTAGTAAACCATTCGATAAATCGCATCGCTTTAGAATTTGGAAAATTCCGTGCAAGAAGTAAAACACCGTCTTGATCAAGAACATCAGATAATCGGAGTTTTCCATCAGGAGCAATAATCTTCAACTGGTTAGTGACACTAACCAGTTCATTGTTTTCGTTTTTAAGTTTAGTTTTAAGGTATTTCCAGTAGTTTCGGTTTTTTGAGTAATCGTCTTGGTCGTTGAGAACTCCGATAATGTCAAGGACCGAAAACCACCATTTAGAATGAGAGTCATCCCAAATTGCGCGAACTTCGCGATCGTTGTAGAATCGAATTGATATTTTTGGCATATATCTTCGAAATGTAGTATGTACAAAGGTAGCGATTTTTTTTGAGAGAGTCAATATCGAAAAGGGGAACAAGAGGTATAAAGAAGCAGGAATTCACCGACCGGAGAATTCCTGCTTTCAGAATTATAAAGCTAAATGTTATGCTTTTGTAAGTTTGAAGCCCATATATACGCCATCGTAAGAGTTGAGAAGGTTAGCGATGGTGGTGAGAGTTGAGTTGTTGAGCTTGCTCGAGATTTTTGTAAGAATTTCGATAAGACGAGTGGCGTCGAAAGTGAGGTTTAGGTTGTTGCCCGATTTAGTTGCTTTAGCGTCTACGCTACCGAGGTTAACTTTGCCGAAAGCAGAGAAGTTGAATTGAAGGTTTTCGTTTTCGTCTTTCTCGATAGTGCCTTGAAGAGTGAGAACTCCTAGTTTGAGAGTGAAAGAGTGGTCGGCGGCAACTTCGAGGCTTGTTTTCTGGAACCCGAGTCGCTTGTAGTATGGTTCGAGTTTCGATTCAATAGTGGTTGCGGCTGCCGCACCACCAATGTTTTGAAGAGCGTTGTCACTTTTGAATGCAATAGCAGGTGCGCTGTATTTCCAAGAACCGATGATTTCGTCAATGGAGAATTTGTCGCTGGCAGTGGCGTTGCTAACGATACCACCGATAGCGTCAAGGATGCTGCTACCGGTAGATTGCTCAGACGAATTAGACTTAGAACTCGAACCGCCAAATAGGTCGCGAGGGTCGAAAGCAGATGCAGAAGAAGCGCCGATTAAAAGCGCAAGCATAAGAGTGCAAAGTGACTTTTTCATATAACTCGATTGGTTTATTTAAGAGCCGAGAGGTATGACTCCGGATTTACTTCGATTTCGTGCATATCGTCGGCATCGTTGTGGTTTTCTTGAATTTCGTCGTCAACTTTTTGCCACTGAGAGTTGTTCGATTTGAACTCCGGGACAATGTGCTTCATTTCGGTAACGATGTCGTGCGCCCCACCGGCTTCGATTGCTTTTGCTAGTCGTTCGATATGGTCGCAAACGTCTTCGTAGTCGTATATGCGAACGCGAGCAATCATGATTTTCTTGTGGTGTGTAGCGATGGTGCGTTCTTTTTCGTTAAGGAGCTCTTCGTAGAGTTTTTCACCGGGTCGCAATCCGGTCTCGACGATTTCGATGTCTTCCCCTGGGCGGAGTCCTGAGAGTAGAATCATACGATTGGCAAGGTCCCAAATCTTGACAGGTTGGCCCATATCGAAGATGAAGATTTCACCACCTTCACCCATGCAACCGGCTTCGAGAACGAGCGAACAAGCTTCGGGTATTGTCATGAAGTATCGGATAATGTCGCGGTGTGTGATAGTTACCGGACCTCCTTGTTCAATCTGTTTTCGGAAGAGAGGTATAACCGATCCGTTAGAGCCAAGAACGTTGCCGAAACGAGTGGTGATAAAGCGAGTGTGAGGGGCGTCGGACTGTTTGCGGAGATGGTAGAACAAACTCTGGACGTATATTTCGGCAATACGCTTCGAAGCGCCCATTACGTTTGTAGGGTTGACCGCTTTGTCGGTAGAAACCATGACAAATTTTTCGACACCGTATTTTACCGAGAGGTCCGCCATATTCTTTGAGCCGATGACGTTTGTCATAACGGCTTCTTGAGGATTGCGTTCCATCATCGGTACGTGCTTGTAAGCAGCAGCGTGGAAAACGTAGCGAGGATGATACTTTTGGAAAGCGTGTTCCATTCGCTGACGGTTTGATACGTCGCCGATAAAGAGGTGGATTTTCTTGTCGGGGAAGTTCGCTTCAAGCTCCAGCTGCATATCGTGCATAGGAGTTTCAGCTTGGTCTAGAAGGACGATGTCGGAAGCATCGAGAGCTGCAATTTGTCGAACGATTTCGCTACCGATTGAGCCAGCGGCACCAGTTACCATAACGGTCTGACCGTTGATAACCTTGCGTATTTCGTGTTTTTCGGTGCAGATAGGTTCGCGTCCGAGAAGGTCTTCGACTCGGATGTCGTGAACGTGAGTCGAGATTCTCGGCATCTGGTCGCTATTGGTGTCGAATTCTTCAACTTGGTTGAGCATCAATAGTTTGATGCGGTTTTGAAGGAAAATGTCGGCAGTGCCGCTACGCATCAGCTCGAGCTGAGTTGATAGGAAAAGCAAAGTGTCGCAATTGTAGAATTCGAAAACTTGCTTTATTGTTTTTTTGTCGAAAGGAACTACGGGTAAGCCGTTAACAGTGTTGTCGGTTTTACGTGAAGCAAGGCTCATAAGAGCAACGGGGTCGAATTGACCTTCGAATTCACTTTTGAGAGCCGAAGCAAGGAAGAAAGAGTTGATAGCCGATCCGAGTACAATAACACGCTTTTTGTCCTGCTTTTGGTCGATGTTTGAAAGTACGAGGTATATGTATTTGATGCTTAAACGCATAAGCATCATCATGGCAAATGATATGAGTGCTACAACGAAGATGTTCCAAATGCTGTAATAAAAGAACCCTGCTATAAAGTAGGTGAGAAGAGAGAGAAGAATCAAAGTTCCAGAAGCGGATGCGATGAGCAAAATCAAGCGGTAGGTGTCTTCGAGGACTGATAGACGGATGATATTCTTGCTAGTGCCTAATGCTACTGCGAAGATGCCGAAAATGCCGAGTTCGATTAATATCTTGGCAGGAAGCGAGTAGATGAAGCTGTCGCCATTAATGTTTGGCTCACCAAATGTGAGAATTAGCGCACTTGTAAGCAATACAAGTGTGAGATCAGCTAATAGAACAACCCATTTGGGCGAAGGCTTGGCTATGAAGTTGCGAACAATTCTGGAATTTGCCAATGCCATCAAAAGTCTTTTTTTCATACACCGGATGTCTATAAGTTACAACGAGAGTAAACTGAAAAATTTTGACAAAGTTACAAACAAATGTGATAATTTGCAAATATATTTTTACTCGATAATTTGTGTGAGAGATAGCGATAACTGTTGAAAATCAAACGAGTAAGGTGAATGTGGCGATTCTATAAGGCTAGCGACAGAAAAAATATAAGAGCAGATATGGAAAATAAAGCCAATCGATAAGCAAAAAAAGCGCATATACACTATTAAAAAATGCGAAAGGGGGTGTAAGCGTTAAGATTTTTTTAGTAACTTTGCACCCTAACTGAGCATGAGTGGACAAATGCGTCCTAATACTCGCGGTCAGGTAGTTTAACTCCAATCGTATTGTAAACTATGAAACTATTACAGGCAAAGCTTTCGAAATACACCGTACCTCAAGAAGCAAAAGCGGCAGGCGTTTATCCTTATTTCCGTGCAATATCTTCTGAGCAAGACCCTGAAGTGGAAATCAACGGACGTCGCGTATTGATGTTCGGCTCGAACTGCTATACCGGTCTTGTTAATGATCCACGTATCAAAGAGGCGGCAATCGAAGCAACTAAAAAATATGGTACCGGTTGTGCCGGCTCTCCATTCCTTAATGGTACACTCGATCTTCATAAACAGCTAGAAGCCCGAATCGCTGAGTATATTGGAAAGGAAGACGTAATGATTTACTCTACCGGCTTTGGTGTAAACCTAGGCGTGGTGTCATGCCTTACCGGTCGCGAAGATTATATACTCTGGGATGAACAGGATCACGCATCAATTATCGAAGGACGTCGTCTTTCGTTCAGCCAGTCGTTGAAGTATAAGCACAATGATATGGAGTCGCTCGAAAAACAGCTCCAGAAGTGTGCTCCCGATAAAGTAAAACTCATCGTTACCGACGGTGTATTCTCGATGGAAGGCGACGTAGCAAACGTTCCTGCTATTGTAGAACTCGCTAAGAAGTACAATGCAACAGTGATGGTCGACGAAGCTCACTCGATTGGTGTATTCGGTGAAGGAGGTCGCGGTGTTTGTCATCACTTTGGTATGGCAGACGATGTAGACCTCATCATGGGTACATTCTCGAAGTCGTTCGCATCGCTTGGCGGTTTCATTGCAACCGATAAAGAAATTACTAACTACCTCCGCCACCACTCTCGTTCGTATATCTTCACAGCTAGCATCACGCCAGCATCTACAGCAGCAGCTCTCAAGGCTATCGATATTATGATCGAAGAGCCCGAACGTCAGGAGAATCTTTGGAAACTTACAAACAAAGCACTAGAAGGCTTCCGTGCAGCAGGTTTCGAAATCGGCCACACATCGACTCCGATTATTCCCCTCTACATCCGTGATAACTTCAAGACATTCCAAATCACACGCGACCTCTTCGATGAAGGAATCTTTGTTAACCCTGTCGTTTCGCCAGCCGTAGCACCTCAGGATACGCTTATCCGTTTCAGTCTTATGGCAACACACACAGAAGCCCAGGTGGATGAAGCTCTTGAAAAGATTACAAAGGTATTCCGTAACCGCGGAATTATCAGCTGATAAATCGAACCATTCAAAAACTAACATTCCGTAATTATGACAAAGAAATTTATCTGTGCCGTGTGCGGCTATGTACACGAAGGCGAAGAAGCTCCTGAAAAATGCCCCCTCTGTGGCGCACCCGCTAGCAAGTTCAATGAGCTCGACGCTGAAGCAGAACTTACATTTGTAACCGAACACGTAATCGGCGTAGCCAAAGGTTGCGACGAAGAAATGATAAAAGACCTTACCGCTCACTTCAATGGCGAGTGTAGCGAAGTAGGTATGTATCTCGCAATGAGCCGCCAGGCTGACCGCGAAGGTTATCCCGAAATCGCTGAAGCTTTCAAGCGTTACGCTTTCGAAGAAGCTGAACACGCTGCTAAATTTGCTGAGCTCCTCGGCGAATGTGTGTGGGATACACGTACAAACCTCGAAAAACGTATGGCTGCAGAAGCCGGTGCAAATGCCGATAAGATGCGTATCGCTGCTCGTGCTAAACAGCTCAACCTTGATGCCATCCACGACACCGTTCACGAAATGGCAAAAGACGAAGCTCGTCACGGTCAAGGCTTCCAAGGTCTTTACAACCGCTACTTCAAGAAGTAATTCCTTCTATGAAGAATTAAAAGCTCGCTGTCGGCGAGCTTTTTTTGTGTCTTTTAGCACGGATTATAGACCAGTCTGACGGGTCTGACAGGGGGCGGAGGTGGCGTTTTCCCAAAATTTTTCCAAAATGTCAATGTACTCTTGCTGCCGATTTGGCTTTTAACCGCGG
>CAZYYV010000057.1:0-16683 GCA_964651295.1 uncultured Bacteroides sp. | reverse complement strand
GGGCTGCTTTCGTTGCGGAGAGAGAGGGATTCGAACCCCCGGAGGTGTGACCCTCAACGGTTTTCAAGACCGCCGCAATCGACCACTCTGCCATCTCTCCAATTGCGGTGCAAAGTTAGGGATATTTTTTTAATTGTGCAAATTTTTGGCAGAAAAATTTGAGTTTTATCGAATTTTCTTAAAAAAATAGAGTCGAAGGCGCTCATTTAGGAGGCCTTCGACTAAAATAATTATGCAATGACGATATAATAAAGGCTATTTTTTACAACATTGGTCATCATTACATTCGCATTTCTTACATTCCTTAGCTTTGAAGTGCTGACGACTATGATCGCAAGCCGGACAGTTAGTGGGAGGCTCAGCTCCATGATGTTCGTATCCGCAGACGAGGCACTTCCAAGTGATTTCGTGGTCGCGATGCCAAACAGTACCCTGCTCTACTTGTTCGTGATAGCGTAAGAATCGACAACGATGGCGATCTTCGACTTCAGCAATTGCGAAGAAGTGGTTTGCGATGTCGTCGAAACCTTCTTGCTTGGCGACATTGCCAAATTCTTGGTATAGCTGAAGCCCTTCGACGAGCTCTTCGTAAGCAGCAGCTGCAAGGTTTTCGATTGTAGTGCCGATAACACCGGCATTTACTTCGTGCGAAACAGTGATAGCGCCGCCACGGAGGTATTTGAAGAATACTTTTGCGTGTCGGAGTTCGTTGTCGGCCGTTTTAGCGAATAGACGAGCAATGGCGAAGTAGCCTTCTTTCTCGGCTTTTTTGCCATAGAAGATATATCGACTATATGCCGCCGACTCGGTAAGGTAGGCGATGACGAGATTTTTCTCTGTCTGAGTGCCTCGGATACATTTACAATTGGTCATGATGGGAGGATTTATGTTAGTGAGTACATAAACAACACTCCCACTATGCAAAAAGTTCAAGCGAAGAAATCAGCTTCGATAAATCGAGCAACGGAATCGGTATAGTTAGGCTCGATGACGATGTCGGCAGCGTCTTTCACTTCCGGTAATGCATTGCCGACAGCAACTGCAAGATCAGCAACAGCGAGCATTGAAAGGTCGTTGAGACTATCACCGAATACGACGAGTCGGTCAGCCCCGAGTTGTTGTTTTAATTCGAGCACCGCAGCGGCTTTGTTAACTCCGGGTGGGAATACTTCGAGGTTGTAGATATTTGGGTTAAAAATATCGGGATAACTGCATACGGTACAATTAGATATTGTCTGCAATTCTTGTGCGGCAAGACGCACTTCAACATTTTCGCCCATCGCGTAGAACAAAACACTATGTGTAAAAGCTCTTTCGGGTGCCGGAGTGCCAAGGTGAAAGCGCTTGAGAGCTACATGAGCACGCTCTTCATAGAAGCTACGCTCTGATTTATTAAGCGATTTTCCATCGTGGTATACATCGAGCACGTTGCCGTCGTCCGACATGACGAAAACGAATGGATGTACGCCGCGCCTGGCGCAAACGTTGAGTGCTTGAGCGACTTCTGTAGCGGGAATATAGTGAGGATTGACCAAACGCGCCGCTTTACGATCCCAAAAGGCGCACCCTGTCATAACGACAGCCGGAGGGGTCGTAGCTGTTGCAGCGAGAAGAGGCACCACGGTAGCCGGCGTACGAGCAGTTGCTACGGTGATACGAGCCCCTTGCTTTGTGAGCGATGTTATAATCTCGGCACTCCGCTCAGAAATGCGCGAATCGGTGCTGAGGAGAGTTCCGTCGAGGTCGCTTACATATAGAGTATTAGTTTTCATTAGCCTATAAAAAATAGTCGCTTAAATGAAAGAAAACCGCCAGGGCATCGGTAAATCCCGTAACCCCAACGGCTTTATATTTTTTAGAGAGTGTCATTCGGGAACAAATATACTATTTATTCACGAAAAAGGCACTCAAATTATGCTAAAACGTCGGCGAAAGCAGTTTTGATAGCGTCGACAGCGTCGAGTTTTTCCCAAGTAAAAAGCTCAACTTCGCGAGTGAACGGCTGCTCGTAGTGCGAGTTGAAGGTCTTTACAACAGTGCGAGGAGTGCGTCCAACGTGTCCATACGAAGCCGTTTCGCGATATATGGGATTACGTAGCTTAAGGCGCTGTTCGATAGCGTAAGGACGCATATCGAATATTTTACTGATGCGATTAGCAATTTCGCCATCGCTGAGCGCAACGTGAGCAGTGCCGTAGGTGTTGATGTTGATGCTTACGGGTTCTGCGACACCGATAGCATATGCAACCTGCACGAGAGCTCGATCGGCAACACCAGCCGCAACGAGGTTCTTAGCTACGTGGCGAGCTGCGTATGCAGCCGAACGGTCGACCTTCGAAGGATCTTTGCCCGAGAAAGCACCGCCGCCGTGAGCACCATGACCGCCGTAGGTGTCAACGATAATCTTACGACCGGTTAGACCGGTATCTCCGTGAGGACCACCGATAACAAATTTTCCTGTGGGGTTTACATGGAGCTTTATATCGTCGCCGAAGAGCGCATTGATATTTTCAGGGAGGTGTTTGCGAGTACGGGGGATGAGAATATCGCGAACGTCGTTGCTGATGATTTCTAGCATTCGACGATCGGCTTCTTCTTGTGAGATACCTTCGGCAGCCGCATCGATAAATTCGTCGTGCTGAGTAGAAACGACGATGGTGTCGATGCGAGCGGGACGGTCGTTATCGTCGTACTCCACGGTTACCTGGCTCTTCGCGTCGGGACGTAGGTAGGTCATCACTTTACCTTCGCGACGGATTTCGGCGAGGGTCATGAGTAGCGAGTGGCTCAAAGCAAGTGTAAGTGGAATGAAGAGCGGAGTTTCGTTAGTTGCATAGCCAAACATCATGCCTTGGTCACCAGCGCCTTGATTTTCGAGCTGTTCACGCTCAACACCTCGATTGATATCAGCGCTCTGCTCATGCACAGCGAGGAGTACGCCGCAAGAGTTACCATCGAAACGGAGCTCCGAGCGGTCGTAACCAATTTCATTAATCACTCGACGAGCAGTTTCTTGAACGTCGACATAAGAATCACTCTTAATTTCACCGGCAACAACAACCTGACCGGTGGTAACTAGAGTTTCGCAAGCGACTTTCGACATAGGGTCGCGCGCCAAGAATTCGTCGAGGACGGCGTCTGAGATCTGGTCTGCAACTTTGTCGGGATGTCCTTCCGACACAGACTCTGAGGTGAAGAGATAGCTCATATTATATGAAATATTAAATACGTCAAAATAAAAAATGCGGTAGCACTCAGGACCCAAACTCAGGGGGAGGTGTGCTGCCGCGACGTACTAAAACCTAAAACCATGGAACACCTTAATCTTCGTTGCCGAAAATGACGGACACACCGAAGCGGTTCCTAAGCGATTTTAGCATTTTTTTGAGTGGTTGCAAGCAGCCAAATCTATCCACTTGAGTAGCCCAAGAGGCTTCTCCTATTTTCGGGTGCAAAGTTACGACTTTTATTCTATATACGCAATACTTTAGCTGGGAAATCTGATAGATAATGTACAAAAGGCCAGCGTCAATAGGGAACGAAAATACGTTCGCTCTAGTCGCTGAGCTGCAAGTATACTTTATTTATACCGCTGGATGTTATAGGAATTGCTATTTCTATAAAATTCAACACATTGTACAAGCGCGGAACAAATTATTGCAACCGTCGTCAAGAAGGTCTAAGACGAGCTCAAAACCTTCAGCACCTTCATAGTATGGATCGGGAATGTAATCGTATCGCATAGCTCGGTCGACAAAAGCTGCCATAGGAATGATTTTCAACTCCGCTTCGGGCGACGGAGCTATAGCACGAAGGTTGTCTTCATTATCGCCATCCATAGGAATGATGATGTCGAAATCGTCGAAATCACTCACACTCACTTGGCGGCAAATATGAGTGAGTTCGATGCCGCGACGTCGTGCGTGGATACGCATCCGTTTGTCGGGCAATTGGCCTATATGCCAATGCCCAGTGCCGGCAGAATCAATCTCCCAGCGGTCATTTTCGCCACGACGCTCCACTATATCGCGAAGAACGCCCTCTCCGGCAGGAGAACGACAGATATTGCCGAGGCAGACAAAGAGTACCCGAATTTTTGATGCCGAACGGAGTGCGGCTATAGTCTGTTGCTGACGATTGGTCAGTTGCATGCTTTCTTTGGGATTAAAAATGAGACTTCTTTAAATGCGTAGGAGCGATTGTTTGAGAGGTGGAGAATACCATCAGGGTCAACAGCTACGATATGAGCATCGAATTGCCCTTCAGCATCGGCAAATGGGTGCTGCCCTGTTGTCCAAAGCAAACGGCTGAAGTAGCGACTGCTTAGAGCTTCTGTATCCGGCTTGGCTTCGTAGTCTGCCCAATAGGCGAGAATCATTTCGCACACGCGGTTAAGTAAAGGCTCCAACGCCGTTTCTATACCTCCATTATGGAGGATAATTGATGTTGGATTAGGCGCATCGGAGAGGAATTTTTGTTGGTTTACGTTGATTCCGATTCCGGCAATAGCTTGCTCGACGTTCATTCCGGCAAGTCGGTTCTCAATAAGTATACCACACACTTTTTCTTCGCCAATATATATGTCGTTCGGCCACTTGATAGTAGTCTTTACACCGTTGGGAAGGTTCTCGTCAATCGCATCGGCAATTGCAAGCGACACAACCATCGAAAGTTCGAATTGATGCGCAGCGGGTAGGTATGTCGGCCGAAGAAGCATCGAGAACGTGAGATTCTTGCCTGGCTCCGCCTCCCACGAATTGCCTCGTTGTCCACGACCAGCCGTTTGGGTATGAGTAGCCACGACGGTTCCGTGGGGAGCGTCGTGGCGAGCTGCTAAGATGGTATTTGTCGAAGAGCAGCTTTCGAGAAATTCAATCATTCCGAGATTTCGATAGTGCGCGAATCGTCGTCGTTAACGCGGATGCGTACAGATACGGTGTCGGAAGGAAGAATAGGCGACACACGTTCAGGCCATTCGATAAGGCAAACAGCGCCACTATCGAAGTAGTCTTCGATACCAATTTCGATAGCTTCTTCCAGGTCTTCGATACGGTAGAAATCGAAGTGGTAGATTAATTCAGCAGTAGTATCTGAGCGGTATTCGTTAACGAGCGCAAAAGTAGGCGAAGCAGTATCATCGCTGTCAACGCCAAGCGCACGACAGAGTTCGTTGATAAAAGTTGTTTTACCGGCACCCATATCGCCGTAGAAAGCGAATACGGTGTTGTCGCCCATAAGGCCTACAAATTCTTCAGCGGCAGCAGGTAGTGCCTCGAGGTTAGGTACATTTATAGTTTTCATTTCGGAGTCAATGTGATTAGTGGAACAAGCATTTCTTCAAGCGAGATACCTCCGTGCTGGAAGGTGCCAGTATAGTATTGAACGTAGTAATTATAGTTGTTAGGATATGCAAAGAAATCGTCGCGAGAAGCAAAGATATATGCAGTCGAGACATTTGGCGACGGTAAGCCAAAAACAGCCGGATTCTTTACTTCAAAGACTTGTTTTGGATTGTAAGCGAGGTTCTTGCCGAGCTTATAACGCAAGTTAGTGTTAGTATTCTTGTCGCCTACTACTTTGATGGGGGTGTCGACTCGAATTGTGCCGTGGTCGGTGGTGAGAACTATTTTATAGCCTTTCTCAGCGATACGGCGGAATATTTCGAGCGCCGATGAGTGGCGGAACCATGATTCAGTAAGAGAGCGGTAGGCAGCGTTTGTGGAAGCCAATTCGCGTATCATCTTCGACTCTGTACGCGCGTGAGAGAGCATATCGATGAAGTTGAAGATAATCACGTTTAGGTCGTTGTTTTCAAGCTGGCTGAATTCGCGAAGGAGCTTCTCACCTCCAGCACTGTCGTTGATTTTATTGTACGAGAAACGGCATTTGCGACGATATCGTTCGAACTGAGTAGCAATCAGCGGCGACTCATTTAAATTTTTACCTTCTTCAGAGTCTTCGTCGACCCATAATTCGGGAAACATCTTCTCGATTTGCGCCGGCATTAAGCCAGAGAAAATAGCATTACGAGCGTACTGAGTTGCTGTCGGGAGTATGGTTGTATAGATACTTTCATCGAAATTGAAATACTCGGCAAGCATCGGCATTATTGTGCGCCACTGGTCGAGGCGGAAGTTATCAATAAGAATGAAGAAAACCTTCTCTCCTGCATCAAGTAAGGGGAATACTTTTTCGGGGAAAATGCGCGGACTCATCAACGGTTTGTCGGAGCAGTCGGGGTGTACCCAATCTTCGTAGCGACGGCGAACCCACTTATAGAATTCTGAGTTGGCTTCTTTTTTCTGCGTTTCGAGCAATTCGCCCATATTGGTATCTGCTTGGGCAAGCTCCATTTCACGGAAAACGAGTCGACCATAGAGGGCATACCAATCTTCGATTGATTGCGCGGTGTTGATGAGGTTTCCCAATTCACCAAATTCCTGCCGATAGTCGCCCGACACCTTTTGCGACACCAAACGATCGGAGTGGAGGTGTTTTTTGATAGCAATGAGAATCTGGTTTGGATTAACGGGCTTAATGAGATAATCAGCGATTTTGCTACCCACTGCCTGGTCCATAATATTTTCTTCCTCACTTTTTGTGATCATAATTACCGGTGTCTGAGGCTGTTGCTGTTTAATAAGAGGCAAGGTCTCCAGACCGGTTAAACCCGGCATATTTTCGTCGAGAATAATGAGGTCGAAAGGATTTGAGGAAGCCATATCGAGAGCATCGCGGCCGTTATTAGCGGTCACGACTTCATATCCTTTATTTCTAAGGAAAAGCAGGTGGGGCTTCAACAAATCAATTTCGTCATCAGCCCACAAAATTCGTTGCTGAGTAGTCATACGGCAAAATTAGCAAAAATGACCGAAATCTGCAACGCATAACACACGAGATTAAAATAATGTTTATTCAGATACCTAGCTGAACAAATTTGCGGATAAAATTGTCATACAATCACAGCTAAGAAATAGTTTTTTCATAGGATTAGATTTAAGGACACAACGCTCGGTTGTCGTGATGACAATCGAGCGCTTTTGTAAAAAAAGCGGAGATGAATCAAAAGATCCATCTCCACTCTAGTATTTTATTTGACTATTTAGTCTTTCTTAGGAGCGCGAGGTCCGCGGTCGCCACGATTGTCGCGACGGGGACGATCACCGCCTTCACGACGTGGACGTTCAGCGCGAGGTGCACGCTGGGGTTCTACGTAGCCTTCGGGTTTAGGAAGGAGGGCACGCATCGAGAGACGGTATTTACCGGTCTTTTTGTCGATTTCGATGAGTTTCACCTGTACTTTGTCGCCTTCTTTGAGACCAGAAGCCTGCATGTCTTCGAGACGTTCCCAAGCGATTTCGCTTATGTGTAGGAGACCATCGCGGTGGGGCATAAATTCAACGAATGCACCGAAGTCCATGATAGAACGAACAGTACCGTCGTAAACTTTACCTTCTTCGGGAAGCTCAACGATAGCGTTGATCATAGCAAGAGCTTTGTCGATCGCAGCTTTGTTAGTGCCTGCAACTTCGATGTAACCGCCTTCGTCGATTTCGTCGATAGAAACAGTAGCACCACTTTCTTCCTGAATACCTTGGATAACTTTTCCGCCCGGGCCAATCACTGCACCGATGAGTTCTTTAGGAATTGTCATGGTAACAATGCGGGGAACGTGGGGCTTGAAGTCTTCGCGAGGAGCGGGAATAGTCTGTTCGATAATGTCGAGGATGTGGAGACGACCATCACGAGCCTGGAGAAGAGCTTTCTCGAGGATTTCGTAGCTAAGACCGTCGCACTTGATGTCCATCTGGGTAGCAGTGATACCGTCGCGGGTACCTGTTACCTTAAAGTCCATGTCGCCGAGGTGGTCTTCGTCGCCGAGGATGTCGCTGAGGACTGCGTATTTCGAGCTTTCGGTGTCGGTAATAAGTCCCATAGCGATACCGCTGACGGGCTTTTTCATCTTCACACCGGCATCGAGGAGAGCGAGGGTACCTGCACAAACGGTAGCCATTGAAGACGAACCGTTACTTTCGAGGATGTCGCTCACTACGCGAGTTACATAGGGGAAGTTATCGGGTAGCATACGCTTGAGAGCGCGGTGTGCGAGGTTGCCATGACCGATTTCACGACGGCCAACGCCACGCTGGGGCTTAGCTTCACCGGTAGAGAAGGGAGGGAAGTTATAGTGAAGGAGGAAGCGTTCACGACCCTGGTTGAGCACGTCGTCGAGGATTTTTTCGTCGAGTTTAGTGCCAAGAGTAACAGTCGAGAGCGACTGAGTCTCACCACGGGTGAATACTGCAGATCCGTGAGGACCGGGGATGTAGTCGATTTCGCACCAGATGGGACGAATTTCGGTGGTCTTACGACCGTCGAGACGGATACCTTCGTCGAGGATGCAACGACGAACAGCTTCTTTTTCAACGTCGTGGTAGTAACGTTTTACGAGGGGAGTTTTAGCTTCGCGTTCTTCTTCGGGGAGTGATTCGATGTAGTCGTTGCAGATAGCATCGAATGAGTCCTGACGCCAGTGTTTGTCGGCGCAACCGGCTTTAGCGATTTCGTAAGCACGGCCGTAGCACTTTTCGTGAACGTCGGCACGAAGTTCTTCGTCATTAACTTCGTGGCAGTATTCGCGTTTCACAGTCGAGCCTACAGCTTCAGCGAGTTCCATCTGGACCTTGCACTGAGCTTTGATTGCATCGTGAGCGGCGCGGAGAGCAGCGAGGAGCTCAGCTTCAGAAGCTTCGTTCATTTCGCCTTCCACCATCATGATGTTGTCGTATGTAGCGCCTACCATAAGTTCCATGTCAGCTTTTTCGAGCTGTTCGAAAGTTGGGTCGATAACGAATTCGCCGTTTACGCGAGCAACGCGAACTTCCGAGATGGGACCGTTGAAGGGGATATCGCTGACAGCAAGAGCAGCCGATGCAGCAAGACCGGCGAGGCAGTCGGGCGCATCAACACCGTCAGAAGAGTAGAGAGTTATGTTTACAAAAGTGTCTGCGTGATAGTTGTCGGGGAAGAGAGGACGGAGAACGCGGTCAACGAGACGCGCAGTGAGGATTTCGTAGTCGCTAGCACGACCTTCGCGTTTAAGGAAACCGCCGGGGAATCGGCCGGCAGCAGAGAATTTTTCTTTGTATTCAACCTGAAGAGGCATGAAGTCAACGCCTTCGCCGGCATCTTTCGCCGTAACGACGGTGGCGAGGAGCATTGTGTTGCCCATGCGCACTTCTACCGCTCCATCGGCTTGCTTCGCGAGTTTGCCGGTCTCGATAGTAATCTGTCGACCGTCAGGCAGCTCGATGGTTTTCTTAATGGGATTCATAAGTGTTCGTTATATATTTTTTCGTCAATATTCGCGCAAAGATAATGAAATTTTCGTCGACTGCAAAATTTATTTCGACAAACGCCTAACTTTTTGCTATATTTATGTTTAAATCGCGATTTTCGTCATAGAAATATGACCAATATGCCATTTTAAAGCATTTAGAATTCGACACCAAGAGCCCGAAGACGCGACAAGGAGTCGGCGAGAATGTCTACCGCCATTTGAGGCACAATGATATTTCCTCTGAAGTGCGTCACTTCTTCTCCGGCTTGTTGAGCTTGGCGACGAAGCTTGTCGTAAAGCAAACGAAGGTCGTCGGGCGCCCCGAAACGAGGCATATAGCTGTGCGCGGTAGCAACGAAGAGTCCGAAGCACTGCGCTGCAATCTGCGAAGCTTGAGCTACGCGGCTGTCTTGCAATGTCGATGTGTACATAGCTGCGCACATACATAGACTCTCGAGGCTTCTCATATATAGCTGAGGCATATCCTCGGGATTTGCCTTGCCCATAAGTGCAGTAAGTAACGCAAGTGCTTGAGTTGCGAGAGCATCGCCAGCCATACCAACGCTGTGCAAAGCTTCGACGTGCGGACGGGTTATAACCAACAGTTCAGACGCGCGCGCCACAACATCTTCGGGCGAGGAAGCTTTCAAGCGTTCGCCTGCAAGAGCCAACTGCTCGCCGGTCCACCGGAGTACTGCTTCTTGGTCGCCGTCGGCACTTATAGTCTCAAGATTCTTATAGTATTCGTCAAGTATTTCCTTGCTATTCATATGATATTATTTTATTATCGAATTAGATTCGATAGTCATAGCCGTCAAACGAGTGCCAATAGTAAGGTTATAGTAGCATACCACCCCGGATAAAAGCAATAGTGGCGGTGCAACAATTGCAAACAACCATTTATTCAGTGATATAAGCATGAGAGGCCCACAAGTACAGGCTACCACAACCATCCATTGAGCAACAAGAACTGCAAAGCTATACCAATCTGCAATCGGCACACCCCGAAACTCACAGGTCGTAACGATAGAACAATATAGCGCAGCAAACAACACACAAAACAGCCAAAGTGGCAAACACTTGACTTGCCAGTCTTTCAACCGTTGCATATATGTAGATAATCGTATCATTGTAAAAAAATACGGCCGAAAATCAGAAGATTCTCAGCCGTTGCATGTACCCGGACCCGGGATCGAACCGGGATGGGTTGCCCCAACGGTGTTTGAGACCGTCGCGTCTACCGATTCCGCCATCCGGGCGTTTGCGGTGCAAAGGTAGTAATAATTCCCCAACTCACAAAATTTTTTTCAGATTTTGTATTTACAAGCAAGTTAGGGAGGGTAATTAATACAGAAGATTCTCATGTGTATTGAGAACCTTCTGCACTTATGTTTTACTTCTTAGTAGCTCGATGCTTGCGCAAAACTAGCGCGGTACGAGCCGGGAGGTAGAGCGGGAGGCGTTCGACGCCGAAAGGAGCGTAAAGCGGGTCGGGAGTGGTGAAGTGTTCGACCGTATCGTCGATATTGCCGAAACCACCGAAAGCAGGGTTATCGGTTGTCAAGATGGTTGAATAAACACCCCCGGGAGCGAGTATTCCGTATCCATCGTAGCTCTTATTTGGGCTGAAATTGAATATGAAAACATAGTCGCCACGCATAAATGCGAGTACTTGGTCGTCGTCTTTCTCCCATAGTTTTTGAATGGCTTTCGCCTGGAAGTTATGTCGACGGCTTACAAGGTCGATCATAGCATTGTCGAAAGCGTTGAGGAATCGATACTGAAGATCTTCGCGGTCGACGAGGTCCCACTGACGACGAGCGTATTTGTAGCTCCAGCCGTTTCCTTCTCGGGGGAAATCGATCCACTCGGGATGTCCGAATTCGTTGCCCATGAAGTTGAGGTAACCGCCATTAATTGTAGCAAGGGTAACCAGACGAATCATTTTGTGGAGCGCAATACCACGAGCGACGTCGGCATCGTTGTCTCCCACCATCATGTGCCAGTACATCTTTGAGTCGATAAGACGGAAGATTACAGTCTTATCACCTACGAGAGCTTGGTCGTGGCTTTCGACATATGAAATCGTCTTTTCGTCGGAACGACGGTTGGTAAGCTCCCAAAATATCGAAGTGGGATGCCAATCTTCGTCTTTCTTTTCTTTGATTGTCTTAATCCAATAGTCGGGAATGCCCATCGCCATACGATAGTCGAAGCCTATACCACCATCTTTAAAGGGGATTGCCAGCCCTGGCATACCGCTCATTTCTTCGGCGATAGTTATTGCCGACGGGTTGATTTGGTGTATTAATAGGTTTGCAAGAGCTAGATATGTTATAGCGTCGGTATCTTGACCTCCGTCGTAGTAATCGGCATAACTTCCGAAAGATTTACCCAAGCCGTGGTCGTAGTAAAGCATCGAAGTAACGCCGTCGAAACGAAATCCGTCGAAGTGGTATTCTTCAAGCCAATATTTGCAGTTTGAAAGGAGGAAATGCAGAACTTCGTTTTTGCCATAGTCGAAGCAGAGCGAGTCCCAAGCAGGATGTTCGCGACGTCCGGGGTCGTTGTGGAAGTACTGATTCACCGAGCCGTCGAGGCGAGCCAAGCCTTCGTTCTCATTTTTTACAGCATGCGAGTGAACGATGTCCATAATTACGGCAATGCCTCGTTTGTGAGCGTCGTCAATGAGTTTTTTGAGTTGCTCCGGAGTGCCGAAACGGCTCGACGCTGCGAAGAAATTCGATACGTGATATCCAAACGAGCCGTAGTATGGATGCTCTTGGATGGCCATAATCTGGATGGCATTATAGCCATCGGCTGCGATTCGTGGTAGGACTTTAGTGCGAAATTCCTCATACGACCCGACTCCTTCTGTCTGCTGAGCCATACCAATGTGGCACTCATATATAAGGAGAGGCGCTGTATCGGGACGGAAATCTTTGTCGGTCCAGCGGAATTTTCGTTTGGGAGCGTGTACTTGGGCACAGAATATGGCAGTTTCTTCGTCTTGCACGACGCGGTCGGCGTATGCCGGTATACGTTCGGCACTACCGCCTTGCCAAGTGACGTGCATTTTGTATAGCTGACCATCAGAGATTGCATCGGCAGGAAGATTTACTTCCCAAACGCCGGTGCGCCCACCGCCTACACGCTGAAGACGAAATTGATGTTTTTCTTCCCAATTTGAGAAATCGCCGATAAGACAAATACCGGTTGCGTTCGGAGCCCACTCGCGGAACACCCAACCCTCTTTGGTTCGATGAAGCCCGAAGTAGCAATGAGCGTTGGCAAAATCGGCGAGCGACCCACACTCGGCAGTGAGTTCACGTTCTTTTCGAATCACATCGTTGTGGCGTCCTTCGATAGCGGCAGCATATGGGGAAAGCCACGGGTCGTTTTTCAATATATTGAGTAATCTGGCCATGAATATAGTAGTTTATTTTCGACCGAAGTCAGCCGGGATCTCGCCCCACTCTTCGGTTTTCCATTTCAAAATCGGGTTTCTAATCGGCCCCTTTGTAGCAAGCCAAGCATCTGCTCGACGTAGCAATTCAAGGGTCGGTGCGGTGGCTTCGGTCTCTGTTAAGGTCGTATTTGAGCGCCCTTTGCGAAGCCACGAAAAAGTATTTTTAGAGTCGGTATAAATCGGGGTCGTTGTATCACCGGCTTTATCGAGAAGCGCGGCAAGATGAATCATCGCAAGGTACTCGGCAATGTTATTTGTACCAATGAGTGGCTTTGTAGCGCCGATTCGGAAGACTTCGGAACCGTCGACAACGCGCACGGCACGATACTCCATTCTGCCGGGATTTCCCGAGCAGGCGCCATCGACAGCAATAGCATCGAGTCGCACCCCGGGCACCTGAGTGTAGTCGGAATGACCGTCAATTGTAGGGATGCTCAAACGGCGTCGGCGGTCGGCTTCACGAAGGATGGCGCGCATCATATCGAGTTGCTCTGACGGATCGCCGCGATATGCTTCAACGGCTTCTTCGCGAGTGTCGAAAGATTTATAGCGAGCACCGGGCACTCCATTGATTTGGAGCTGACATTCGGTCCAACTATCATAGACGCCTGGCGAAAGTCCGACCCACACAGTATAATATTTACGTTTCTTTTGAGCCATCAAGAAAATTGAAGAAAAAGGTTTATGTCGACTGCACGGACACCTAATAGGCGAGCTACAGTCGGGTTGACACATTTGCTCAAGAATAAGAATGCGGCACGACGGAGGCCATCATTCAATTTGAGCGCATTAGCCACACCATCGCACACGAGTATATCGTCGAGCATCGTGACGAAGGTGTTGCTCAAAGCCATCGCAACAGTGCGAGGAACAGCGTTTCCGGCATTGATATAACAAAGTCGAGCCGGTATGGAAATGTCATTATCTTCTGGCGATGCAAGGTCGAGATCGATGACTTGCATCGAGGGGAAAGCTTTGCCCGGGTTAGCAGTGAGGTCGAAACATATCACACCTCGCTTCATAATTCTGACTAACTCGGAGTCGATTATTGCCTTGCGAGTGTTGGTATCGGTAGCAATAATAATATCGGCCGAACGAAGCGCACTCTCGAATACCTTGGGATGCATCGCCGAACAAATTACCGATGAGCCAAAGCGGTGCATAGCCTCGCGGAGGCGGTAGACATCGTTATCGAACATTCGTACGGTTGCCCCCAATCCGATTGCACTTTGAGCTGCGGCGCAGGCTGCTATATCGGAGCCGATAATCATCACTTCACATGGCACAACACCGGCTACACCTCCAAGCAAAATACCCTTGCCGTGGATGGCATCGGCTAGTAAGGATGACGCAACGGCAATGACAGCTCGGCCATCGATTTCGTGGAGAATATCGGCGAAGGGGAGGTTGCCATGGTCGTCGGTGATATGGTCGAGCGCCAAAGCGATGACGTGGCGCTGAAGTAATATTCCAAGAGGGATTACATCGTCGGGCGAAGTGTGCATAAAGGTGAGTAGCAACGCACCTCGCTTTACTTCGCGAGCATCGGCGATGTCGAAGGCTTGGAGATATACAACTATATCGCACGAAAGAGCCGAGCGGCGGTCGCAGAGTTCGACTCCGCGAGCTACGTATGCCTCATCAGTATAATGGATACACTTAGCAGCGCCTCGCTCCATCAGTACTCTGAACCCGCGCTCAACGAGCAAGCCGGCGCCTTCGGGCGTCAGCGGGAAACGATGGTCGGCAGGATTCTTCGAAGCCGGCAATCCAAGTGTCGCTTTGCGAGTATCGACGGCGGCGCGCAGTAATTCTTCGAGTGGTACGGGAGCAGACATCTTTGAGCTATTGTGTAAGGTTGAATTGAGATATAAACTTAGCCACAGAGCGTTCGACTTGCTCAAGAGTGTCGAGCTCGTTGGCATCGAAAGAGTCGGATGCAGAGTCGTAGTACACCTTACGAGATGCTATCATTTCGTCGACTTTACGAACGAGAGCCTCGGGGTCGTGCATATATGCTTTAACTAACGGACGTTGGTCCGGGTTGGCTTCAAGTAGGCGACGAACGATGGTCTCTGACGAGGCTTCGAGACGGACGATTCGGCCTTTCGAGCGCATAAAACCCAGGTTTTCCTGTCTACAAGGCGTACCACCACCACAAGCTATAATTGTGCCATGGTTGGCTACACGACGAAGTGTATCAGACTCTAATTGACGGAATGCCTCTTCGCCTTTGCTATTAAAAATCTCAGCCACCGAACATCCGGCGACATTTTCAATGGCTTCGTCAAGGTCGACAAAGTTTATACCCGGCAGAGCAACTTGAAGTGCTCTGCCGAGAGTAGTCTTTCCACTGGCCATAAAGCCAATGAGAAATATTGGCTTAAATGTGCCTACAATCACTTTTTAGCAAGTAAATCGCGGATTTCAGTGAGAAGTTCTTCCTGAGTGGGACCTGCAGGAGCAGCAGGCGCTGGTTCAGGTTCCGGCTCCGGCTGTTTCTTTAGGTTATTCATAAACTTAATGGCAACAAAAATACAGAAGGCGATGATGACAAAGTCGAATATGGTCTGAACAAAAGCGCCCCAAGTTATAGCCACCTCAGGAGTCAATATGGTATCACCTTCTTTTACCGCTTGCTGAATTACCCACTTGTAGTCGGTAAAGTTAATACCACCGGTAAGCATACCGATAGCCGGCATCATAATGTCGTTAACTAAGGAAGTTACGATTTTGCCGAAAGCCGAGCCGATAACAACACCGACAGCCATATCGACCACGTTGCCTCTCATGGCAAACTCCTTGAACTCGTTAAGGAATTTTTTTGTGTTCATTGTTATAGTATTTATGGTAGAAAACAGATAAAAGCGGAGTAAAAACCGCGAAAAAAAGAGCTAAATATACTCGTGCACAAAATTAAGCAAAGTTTTCTTAATAAAAAAACATAGGATAATAATTGAAATACCGAAATTTTTCATTAATTTTGCAGCGGTAAAGTGTGCAAACCGCTCGGCGCGCCGGACAGGTGCCTCCTTACATCACAAAAAATGAGATAATTAACTATCCAATATTCAATTTACCACTATGACTAAAATAGGTATCAATGGCTTTGGCCGTATCGGTCGCTTCGTCTTCCGTGCTTCGACCAAACGTGAAGACATCGAAGTAGTTGCTATCAACGACCTTCTCCCCGTAGACTACATGGCTTACATGCTCAAGTATGACACAATGCACGGTCAGTTCGACGGCACAGTAGACTACGACCTCGAAAAGAGCGAACTCATCGTTAACGGCAAGCACATCCGCGTAACCGCATGCCGCGACCCCAAAGAAATCAACTGGGGTGCAGTAGGTGCTGAATACGTTGTTGAATCTACCGGTCTCTTCCTTACAAAGGAAAAAGCACAGGCACACATCGAAGCAGGTGCAAAATACGTGGTTATGTCAGCTCCCTCAAAGGACGACACCCCCATGTTCGTATGCGGTGTAAACCACAACACTTATGTAAAGGGCACACAGTTCGTATCTAACGCATCTTGCACCACCAACTGTCTCGCACCTATCACCAAGGTCCTCAACGACAAATTCGGCGTTGTTGAAGGTCTTATGACTACAGTACACTCAACCACCGCAACTCAGAAGACTGTAGACGGTCCTTCAATGAAAGACTGGCGTGGTGGCCGTGCTGCATCAGGCAACATCATCCCCTCATCAACCGGTGCTGCTAAGGCTGTAGGTAAAGTAATCCCCGAACTCAACGGTAAACTCACCGGTATGTCAATGCGTGTTCCCACCCTCGACGTATCAGTAGTTGACCTCACTGTAAACCTCGCTAAGCCCGCTACTTACGAAGAAATCTGCGCTGCAATGAAGG
>CAZYYV010000056.1:0-16802 GCA_964651295.1 uncultured Bacteroides sp. | reverse complement strand
TTTGCGCCACAATAGTGCAGACCTACTTCAGTTGAGGAACGAAGCGAAGTGTATATGTCAGTTGGTTCGCACCTTGATAATTGCCGGGATATGGAGTTTCGTATTTTGGCAAACAACAATCTGATGCGCAGCTATTATTACCAAGTCCGCGATGCCAATAGTCGAAGTGTGCAAAAAGTTCGTCGTGCTTAGTAAGGTCTGCCCAATGAAATTTGGTGAAGTGAAGATTGTGGTTCCACTCTAATTCATTGTAGTGCGAAAGCGAGAACGACACCATACCATCGGCAAAAATGTGAAGGTTGACACCAGTTCGTTCGTTTTTAAGTAATAGGTCGCGGAGATGCTGACGGTCGCCGTACGTCTGAGGATGTGTATTTTCGTCAACCATCTCGCGCACAGAGGTAGTGAATCGTCCAAGATAAGAACCGGTTTGGCGATCTTTGTAGTTGCTCCACGGGCCCTTTGCATAGTACTCTACTCCTTCGAATCCGGGAGCAAAAGCAAACAATAGCCCTAAACGGCGGAGTCCTCGGCGCTGCGGGTCAAAACTCACTATCATATCTAGGACGCCATTGGGGTACACTTTATATGTTACCGAATAATTGGTTTTGGATCCTGATGCCGACATCGAAATCGATGCTATATTGTTCGATTTCTTGAGAGGCGATGTAATGTGATATTCTTCAATACCAGTAGCAGCATAGTCGTAACCACGATTGCCATCATTCACGTCGTTCAATGCTTGTTTTCCCTCCGTATCGTTATCAATTCGGCGAAAATCGCTATACTCAGGAGCCGAAGCTAATAGCTCAACACCTTTATAGATATAGCTCTTAACAGCACCGTTGGTGTCAAATTCTACAGAAAAATCATTGCCAATTACCTTATTGTCGGTTACTTTGAGCTTACCCTTAGACTTGATTGCAGGCATAGACACACGTGACGTCAAAACAAACTGCTCATCAGCCAAACGATATCCCTTATCAGCCCAAAGTTTATCTTCTTTCAGACAAAGTCCTAAAATCAACGTATATTCAGCATCATCACTAATAGGAGTTGCAAATTTCACATTCACCTTAGCCGACTGCATCGCCGGAATATCGATGTCGCATTGACCTTCTTCCACCTTAGCACCATCTTTCCGAAGTTCATAGGTGAGGTAGAACATATCACCGAGGTTATTAAACGGGTATTTATTATCAATAGTAACCGTATTCGACTCATAGTCGCGGAAGGCTACATACTGATACACCTTCTTTATTTCGGTCAACTTAGCAGTCCACTGTCGGTCGGCCGTAATTATGCCATTATTTAGAAAATTACCTTGAAAAGCCTTATCGTTATTAGCATGAGACTCAAACCACGGGTCAAAGTCATATCCTCCAGTCCATGCTCTGAAGCCATCGGAGTTACACAAAGAGCCCGAATTGATACTATCGGGATGGTAGATCGTTTGGTCAACCCAATCCCAGATACAAGCACCGACGATACCGCTACTCTTCTCGATAATGCTCCAATAGTCTACAAGATTTCCAACAGCTTGCCCCATTGCATGCGCATACTCGCAAATAAAGAACGGTTTGCCATCATGGCCACGCTGCAGACGCTCGACATTTCCGACACTGGTGTACATTTCAGAATACATATCCGAAGCATCGTCGCCATGGCAGTGGATAAAACGACTATCCAGAGCTCGCACAGCATCATAACAGTGGTGCATATTCTCTCCTTCACCGTTTTCGTTGCCCAACGACCAGAAAATAACACTCGGGTGATTGCGGTCGCGCATTACCATACGCACATTACGGTCGACAAATGCAACTGTCCAGGTGGTATCGCGAGTCAAACCATTATTTCCATGGCACTCCAGGTCGGCTTCGTCCATTACATACAACCCAAACACGTCGAACATCGAATTCATCTTTTCGTGGCGAGGATAATGACTCGTTCTTATTGTATTAACATTGGCTTGCTTCATCAGGATTATGTCGCGCAACATTGTTTCATTATCCAAATGACGGCCATACAATGGGTGGGCATCATGCGCATTTACTCCCTTAAAGAAAATACGGCGACCATTGATTGTAAAATATTTTTCCGAGTCGGTATTGACTTGAGCAATATTGCGGAAGCCGTATTTCGTTGCAAATACCATCTCCTCTTTACCATCAGAAAGTTGGGATATTACGACATCGTAGAGATAGGGATTTTCGGCATTCCATGGAGTAAGATTCGCTAGTGGAGCTGTGGTAAGCTCGACATTCACCTTGGAGTCGGAAATAGCCACACGTTTTTCTGCCTTAGCAACAACACTGCCTTTTGCATCAAGCAACTCCATGATGAAAGTTTTATTACTCTTTTCATTATCGCGGTTATCTATTTCGAGAGCAACATTGAGAATACCCTCTCTAGCATCGGCAGTCTGATTCTTTACCGTGATATAATGGTCGCGAACAAAAGTACGAGGCGTTGCATAGAGATATACGTCGCGATGGATTCCACTCATTCGCCACATATCCTGCCCTTCGATATACGAACCGTCGCACCATCGATACACTCTCACTGAAAGCTGATTCTTCCCGGGCTTTACCACATCGGTAAGATCGAATTCAGCAACATTATTAGCACCTTGCGAATATCCAACAAATTCGCCGTTAACCCACACAACACAACAGCTATATACACCGTCGAAGTGAATAAACACTCGTTTGCCCGCCCAATCGGCCGGAAGATCAAACGCACGACGATAGAAACCTGTTGCATTATGATCTACTACACCATGTTCTTCAAAGCCTGTGCGAGCGTATGGAGGCTCGTTTCGATGGGGATACCCGGTGTTATTGTAGGTTGGCATATTATAACGTCCGGTAACCTCCCAACTAAGCGGAACTCGGATATCATCCCACTCGCTATCATCTAAATCGGCCGCTTGAAATTCGCTTGAACCCGGACCTTCAGGCGTTCCTTTAACCCATCTAAACTTCCAAGTACCATTAAGATCCAGAGTCATCGCCGATGTTGGAGTAAGCCATGGAGTCTCAAATCTAGGGTCTGACATAAGGTCGGACTTCGAAGAATATGGCATAAACGACGCGTGTCCCGATTCTTTGTTAACTCCAAGGACGTGTTGATTCGAAATCCAATCGATGTCAAATGAGTCGGTCTGTCTCGCATTCGCCGACGAGTTGAGAACTAGGCATAGAAATGCGATTGCTATTAGAAATTGATTCTTCATTTAGTTGGCATATGGGTTAGTAAAGCGGTTTAAGTGTACACATGGCTTCCATAAGCATACAGCCGGTAACGTGAGGTGTAAGCCCGACTGCATCTGCATCGCCCGGAGCTTTCCACCAGTAGCCGCCATAGAGCATTGTAGAGTGGTTTATTCCATTCTCAGCCATAACGGTAGCTAAATGTGTGAGATAATCGGTGTATTTCTTTCGAATATCGAGATCGAGAGTTTCTTCGTTTACAAGTTTTACAAAATAGCGGAAGAAAATACCATGAAAAAGACCTCCGTCGCCACTTGGTGCGTCCGACAATACGCCTCTATTGCCCGACATCTGCTCGACAACGTAGTCGGCTGCTTTGACGGCATCATCGAGATAACTTTTATCTCCAGTAATGTTGTAAAGCTCGTGAGCAGCCCCAAGGAAAGTACCCTGATTATATGTAAAAATCCAATTGCGGTTTATGAGACCATCGCGAGATATATTGTCGGCAACAGCTCCGGATTGCTCATCAAAAAGAGTGTGTTTTAACCAAGTAAATATCTTTTTTGCTTCTTCTAAATATTGTTCTTTGGCTTTGCCATCTATAACTCCGGCTTTATCGTAGAAACGGTAAAGTCGGGCGGCGATTAGAGCTGCCGGTCCGTTAGTGCAGGCATTTTTTGATTTTTCCGCATCAGTTTTCCAGGTAATACCTCCATACCACGGAGCTTCGTCTTCAGGGCCCCAAGTCGGCCATATCCATTGGTCGTACATTTGCCGAGCCTTTGTGTAGTATTCGACATTTCCGGTACTCTCAAACATACGAATCTGCGTAAGTACGATCCACTCCATGTCGTCGACAAAGACATTCCACCACGGGTCTTCGATGCGTCCAGAAAAATTAAAGCGAGGAGCACCTTGCCACCAAAGAGGATATATTTCAAGATACTTAGGGTCGGCAGTGCGCTCATATGCATCTATAATCACATCCATTGCGTGTGCTTGTGGCCAATAGTGCGATGTAGTCATATTGGATAGGTTGCTTCCGTAATTGAAGTAATATCGGTCGGGATAACCTTCAAAACTTGCACCCCAAAAATTTTTAATCAGAGCTTGAGTCATACCATCTGCCATCGATGTCCAATAATGAGCATCTTTAGTGGCTGCGTCAGCACTCACGACTTGGCTCAAAATAGCAAACAAGACAAGTAAAAGATTTTTCATAGGTTAAATTGATTGGTTGAACAAAGTTCGCAATAATAAATGAAACACACAAACGAATTTGGGGTATAATATAACAATAGCGCCCTCCGCAGATGCGAAAGGCGCTTTGTGCTATAAGAGACGTTAGATTAGTCGTTGATGATTTCGGGATGCTCAGCTGCCATACGCGAATCAGCGTATTCAGCGATGAGCTCGGCGTCGTCTTCACGGCTAGCCACAACGAGGTTGTCGTATTCGCGGAGACCAGTACCTGCGGGGATGAGGTGGCCACAGATAACGTTTTCCTTCATACCTTCGAGGAAGTCGCTCTTACCCTGGATAGCAGCTTCGTTGAGGACCTTTGTAGTTTCCTGGAACGATGCAGCCGAGATGAAGCTCGAAGTCTGGAGAGCCGAACGGGTGATACCCTGGAGGATCTGCTCAGAAGTAGCGGGCTGAGCATCGCGAACAACAACCTGCTTGAGGTCGCGCTGCTTGAGGATAGAGTTTTCGTCGCGGAGACGACGAGCAGTGATGATCTGTCCTTCTTGGAGGGTTTCACTATCACCTGCGTCAACTACGACTTTCTTATCCCAGATACGATCGTTTTCGTCCATGAAGTCGCGTTTGTCGACGATCTGTTCTTCGAGGAAGTTGGTATCGCCGCTGTCGAGGATGCGAACTTTACGCATCATCTGACGTACGATAACTTCGAAGTGCTTATCGTTGATCTTCACGCCCTGCATACGGTAAACGTCCTGAACTTCGTTAACGATGTATTCCTGAACGGCAGTCGGGCCCATGATGTTGAGGATGTCGGCAGGAGTGATAGCACCATCAGAGAGTGCAGTACCGGCACGTACAATATCATTTTCCTGAACGAGGATCTGCTTAGCAAGAGGAATAAGATACTTCTTGGGGTCGCCGAATTTGGGGATAACGGTGATCTCACGGTTACCACGTTTAACCTTACCGAACTTAACCTGACCATCGACTTCAGAAACGACAGCGGGGTTCGAGGGGTTACGAGCTTCGAAGAGCTCGGTAACACGGGGAAGACCACCGGTAATGTCACCGGCACCACCGGTCGAACGAGTAATCTTAGCGAATGTTTCACCGGTCTTAATCTTGTCGCCGTCCTTGAAGATAAGGTGAGCACCCACGGGGAGTGAGTATGTGGCGAGGACTTCGCCACCCTTACCAACGATTTCAACCGAGGGAACGTGCTGACGGTCGCGAGATTCGATGATCACACGGTCGTCTGCCATCTGGTGGCCTTCGGTATCGTTACGGAAGGTAACGTTTTCGATAAGGTCGATATAACGAACTTTACCGGAGAATTCGCTGACGATAACGTTGTTGAAGGGGTCCCATTCGCAGATAACGTCGCCGGACTTAACCTGGTCGCCTTCATTGAAGTAGAGTTTCGAACCGTAGGGGATCGAAGCGCTCATAAGCTGCATACCGGTGTTGTTGTCCACGATACGCATTTCAGCAAGACGACCAACAACTACGCGTACGTTAGTTGAATTTTCTTCGCCTTCTTCGGCATTGCCTTCGAAGTTAACTGTACGGAGTTCTTCGATTTCGAGACGGCCTTCGTATTTAGAAGTAAGCTTAGAGGTAGCAGAGATGTTGGTTGCCACACCACCGACGTGGAATGTACGAAGAGTAAGCTGAGTACCGGGTTCACCGATTGACTGAGCTGCGATTACGCCGACAGCTTCACCTTTCTGAACCATACGAAGGTTCGAGAGGTTGCGGCCGTAACACTTAGCACATACGCCACGTTTGCTTTCGCAAGTGAGCACTGAACGGATTTCCACACTTTCGATGGGAGAAGCGTCGATACGATCGGCAGCGTCGTCTTTGATTTCTTCGCCTGCAGCAACGATGAGTTCACCGGTCTGAGGATCGATGATGTCGTGAACAGATACACGGCCGAGGATGCGTTCGCCAAGAGAAGCAACAACTTCGTCGTTGTTCTTAATAGCTGTACATACGAGACCACGAAGTGTACCACAGTCTTCTTCGTTGATGATAACGTCGTGAGCAACGTCAACGAGACGACGAGTAAGATAACCTGCGTCGGCAGTCTTAAGCGCGGTATCCGCAAGACCCTTACGAGCACCGTGGGTAGAGATAAAGTATTCGAGCACCGAGAGGCCTTCTTTAAAGTTAGCCAAAATCGGGTTTTCGATAATCTGACCACCTTCAGAACCGGCTTTCTGGGGTTTCGCCATAAGACCACGCATACCTGCAAGCTGACGAATCTGGTCTTTCGAACCACGCGCACCAGAGTCAAGCATCATGTAGATAGCGTTGAAGCCTTGATTTGCCTCAGCCATCTGCTTCATGAGGATGTTGGTAAGGCGAGCGTTAACCTGTGTCCAGATATCAATTACCTGCTGGTAACGTTCTTTATCTGAAATGAAGCCCATCTGGAAGTTCTCCATCACTTCTTCAACCTGGCTGTAACCGTCGGCTACAATCTGCTCTTTTTCAGCAGGGATGAGCACGTCACCAAGGTTGAACGAAAGGCCACCCTTGAACGCCATGTGATAACCGAGGTTCTTGATGTCGTCGAGGAATTTAGCCGAGCGGGGAATACCGCATTTCTTGATAACGCGAGAGATGATGTCGCGGAGAGACTTCTTAGAAAGGATGGTGTTGATGTATCCGATCTCTTCGGGTACGTACTGGTTAACGAGTACACGACCAACAGAGGTGTCTTTTACGAGACGTTTAACCTTGTTGCCGTTTTCGTCAATGTCGTCAACGAGTACGGTAATAGGAGCGTGGAGGCTCACTTTGCCTTCGTTGTAAGCGATTTGAGCTTCTTCGGGGCCATAGAAAGTATGACCTTCACCCTTGTCGCCTGTACGGAGTTTGGTGATGTAGTAGAGACCGAGTACCATGTCCTGCGAAGGCACGGTAATAGGCGCACCATTTGCAGGGTTGAGGATATTGTGAGCACCGAGCATAAGCATCTGGGCTTCGAGGATAGCCTCGTTGCCAAGGGGAAGGTGCACAGCCATCTGGTCACCGTCGAAGTCGGCGTTGAACGCGGTACAAGCGAGGGGGTGGAGCTGGATAGCTTTGCCTTCGATAAGCTTAGGCTGGAATGCCTGAATACCGAGACGGTGAAGTGTAGGAGCACGGTTGAGGAGGACGGGATGGCCCTTCATTACGTACTCAAGGATGTCCCAAACAACGGGTTCTTTACGGTCGACGATCTTTTTCGCGCTCTTAACGGTCTTCACAATACCGCGCTCGATGAGCTTACGGATGATGAATGGTTTGTAGAGCTCGGCAGCCATGTTTTTTGGGAGACCGCACTCGTGCATTTTGAGTTCGGGACCAACGACGATAACTGAACGAGCAGAATAGTCGACACGCTTACCGAGGAGGTTCTGACGGAAACGACCCTGTTTACCCTTGAGTGAGTCAGAGAGTGATTTAAGAGGACGGTTTGCGTCGCTCTTCACTGCTGATGACTTACGCGAGTTGTCGAGGAGCGAATCGACAGCTTCCTGAAGCATACGTTTCTCATTACGGAGAATCACTTCGGGAGCCTTGATTTCGATAAGGCGTTTGAGACGGTTGTTACGGATGATTACGCGACGATAGAGGTCGTTAAGGTCAGAGGTTGCGAAACGACCGCCATCGAGGGGCACGAGGGGACGAAGTTCGGGAGGAGTAACAGGTACCGCCTGGAGAATCATCCACTCGGGTTTATTACGGTTGCGAGAAGCACGGAACGACTCAACTACCTGAAGACGCTTGAGGGCTTCAGTACGACGCTGCTGCGATCCTTCCTGGCTTGCCTGGTGGCGGAGCTGGTAAGAGAGGCTATCGAGATCGATTTCCTTGAGGAGTTCGTAGATTGCTTCAGCACCCATCTTAGCTACGAATTTGTCGGGATGACCGTCTTCGAGTAGCTGATTTTCTTTGGGGAGTTGGTCAAGAACTTCGAAGTATTCTTCTTCAGTGAGAAGGCCGAGTTTCTCAACGGGCATCGATGTAGGGCCGATTTTAACGTCAGCCGCAGCACCGGGGTTGATTACCACGTAACGCTCGTAGTAGATAACAGCGTCGAGCTTCTTTGAGGGAAGACCGAGGAGGTAACCGATTTTATTAGGAAGTGAACGGAAGTACCAAATGTGTGCAACGGGTACAACAAGACGGATGTGACCCATGCGCTCACGACGCACCTTCTTTTCGGTAACTTCAACCGAACAGCGGTCGCAGACGATGCCTTTATAGCGGATGCGCTTGTACTTACCACAGTGACACTCATAGTCCTTTACCGGACCGAAGATGCGCTCGCAGAAGAGACCGTCGCGCTCGGGCTTGTAGGTACGGTAGTTGATAGTTTCGGGCTTGAGCACTTCACCGCTCGACTTCGCGAGGATTTCTTCGGGCGAAGCGAGACCGATAGAAATCTTCGAGAAGACGTTCTTTGCTTTATTTTCTTTTCTAAAAGCCATATATTGTGGTGGTGTATGTCAATTAGTGAATTGAATAAGGGAGAGTAGTCATTGCGGGGAACTTAGTTCTCGAGGTTGATGCTCAAACCAAGACCGCGGAGCTCGTGAAGAAGGACGTTGAGCGATTCGGGGATACCTGGAGTAGGCATAGGATCGCCCTTAACGATAGCTTCGTAAGCCTTGCTGCGGCCGTTGACGTCGTCACTCTTGATAGTAAGGATCTCCTGGAGGATGTGGGCTGCGCCGAATGCTTCGAGCGCCCAAACTTCCATCTCACCGAAACGCTGACCACCGAACTGAGCTTTACCGCCAAGGGGCTGCTGGGTGATGAGTGAGTACGGGCCAATGCTACGTGCGTGCATCTTGTCTTCAACCATGTGACCAAGCTTAAGCATGTAGATCACACCAACGGTTGCAGGCTGGTCGAAACGTTCGCCGGTACCACCGTCGTAGAGGTAACATTTACCGTAGCGAGGCACACCTGCTTTGTCGGTCCAAGCATTGAGGTCGTCGAGGCTAGCACCGTCGAAGATAGGAGTAGCGAACTTTTCGCCGAGTTCACGACCTGCCCAACCGAGGACGGTTTCGAATACCTGACCAAGGTTCATACGCGAAGGCACACCGAGGGGGTTGAGGACGATGTCGACGGGAGTACCATCGGCAAGGAAGGGCATATCTTCCTGGCGAACGATACGCGACACGATACCTTTGTTACCGTGACGACCTGCCATCTTGTCACCTACGCTAATCTTACGTTTCTTAGCGATGTAAACCTTAGCGATCTGCATAATGCCTGAGGGAAGTTCGTCACCGATAGAGATGTCGAATTTCTTACGACGAAGTTCGGTGTCGATTTCCTTGCTCTTCTGGAGGTAGTTGACGATAGTGCGACGGATGAGGTCGTTCTTGTGTTCGTCGGGAGTCCAGTTAGAGAGGCTAAGAGTATCGTAGTTGATCGAACGGAGTACGCCGGCATTGAATTTTGCACCCTTGGGTACGATTTCAGAACCGAGGAAGTCGCAAACGCCATTCGAGGTAAGACCCTGAGTGAGCACAAGGAGCTTGTCAACGAGGATGTCGAGGAGCTTGTTGAGCTTTTCTTCGTATTCTTCGTCAAGCTTGGGAAGGAGTGCATTTACGCTCTTGGTCTTTTTCTTCTTAGCAGCACGCGAGAAGAGGTTGGTGCCGATTACTACACCCTTAAGAGAGGGAGAAGCCTTGAGCGATGCGTCTTTAACGTCTCCTGCCTTATCACCGAAGATAGCACGAAGGAGCTTTTCTTCAGGAGTGGGGTCAGATTCGCCTTTAGGAGTAATCTTACCAATCATAATGTCGCCGGGCACTACGTGCGCACCGACACGAATGATACCGCGTTCGTCGAGGTCCTTAGTAGCGTCTTCGCTTACGTTGGGGATATCGGAAGTAAGTTCTTCCATACCACGCTTGGTTTCGCGCACTTCGAGAGCGTATTCGTCAACGTGAACCGATGTAAGGATGTCGTCGCGAACTACGCGTTCGTTAAGCACAATAGCGTCCTCATAGTTGTAACCCTTCCAAGGCATGAACGCTACCTTAAGGTTGCGACCGAGAGCGAGTTCGCCGTTTTCGGTGGCATAACCTTCGGTAAGGATGTCGCCTGCTTTAACACGCTGACCTTTGTTACAGATAGGACGAAGGTCGATAGTGGTGCTTTGGTTGGTCTTACGGAACTTGGGTATCTTATATTCTTTAACAGCGCTGTCGAAGGCAACGAATTCGTCTTCTTCAGTGCGGTCGTAGCGGATACGGATAACGGTAGCGTCTACAAATTCGATAACGCCGTCGCCTTCAGCAGTGATCTGAGTACGGCTATCGCGAGCGAGCTGTGCTTCGATACCGGTACCTACGATAGGAGCTTCAGAACGCATCAAGGGAACTGCCTGACGCATCATGTTCGATCCCATGAGCGCACGGTTCGCGTCGTCATGTTCGAGGAAGGGGATGAGCGATGCAGCGATTGATGCAATCTGTGTGGGCGAAACGTCCATAAGCTCGATTTCTGCCGGTGGAACCACGGGGAAGTCGGCATCCTGACGAGCTTTAACTTTGTTGCGGATAAATGTACCGTCGGAGTTAAGAGGTGCGTTACCCTGTGCAATCATCTTGCCTTCTTCTACTTCGGCTGTGAGGTAAACAACTTCGTCGTTGTTGAGGTTTACCTTTGAGTTCTCTACTACGCGGTAGGGAGTCTCGATAAAGCCGAGGTCGTTGATCTTAGCATAAACGCAGAGCGAGCTGATAAGACCGATGTTAGGACCTTCAGGAGTTTCGATAGGACAAAGACGACCGTAGTGGGTATAGTGTACGTCTCGAACCTCGAAGCCTGCACGTTCGCGTGAAAGACCGCCGGGGCCGAGGGCCGACATACGACGCTTGTGGGTGATTTCAGCCAAGGGGTTGGTCTGGTCCATAAACTGCGACAACGCGTTGGTGCCGAAGAATGTGTTGATAACCGATGAAATAGTCTTGGCGTTGATAAGATCGGTGGGAGTGAACACTTCGTTGTCACGCACATTCATGCGTTCGCGGATAGTGCGGCTCATACGGCTAAGGCCGACACCGAACTGGTTATAAAGCTGTTCGCCTACGGTACGAACACGACGGTTCGAAAGGTGGTCGATATCGTCTACATCGGCACGAGTGTTGATAAGCTCGATGAGGTAACGGATAATAGCGATGATATCGTCCTTAGTAAGCACACGAACATCGGGCGAGATGGGGAGGTTCAACTTGCGGTTGATACGGTAGCGGCCCACATCGCCGAGGTCATAACGCTTTTCAGAGAAGAAAAGGTTTTGAATAACTTCGCGTGCACTTGCATCGTCCGGTGGCTCTGCGTTGCGGAGCTGTCGGTAGATGTATTGGATAGCCTCCTGTTCAGAGTTGGTGGTATCCTTCTGGAGAGTGTTGAATATAATAGAATAGTCGGTCGAACCTGCATCTTCTTTGTGGAGAAGGATGCTGGGCACGCCAGACAAAAGGATGCGTTCTACGTCTTCTTCGGTGATTTCAGTTTCACGGTCAACGACAACGTCGTTACGTTCAACTGTGGTTACTTCGCCGGTGTCGTCATCGCTGAACTCTTCAGTCCAAGTCTTGAGGACACGTGCAGCAAGTTTGCGGCCTACAACTTTCTTGAGGTTGGTTTTGTTGACCTTTACCTCTTCAGCCAAGCCGAAGATGTCGATGATTTCTTTATCGCTTTCAAGACCGATGGCACGAAGGAGCGATGTTACGGGCAACTTCTTCTTACGGTCGATGTAAGCGTACATTACGTTGTTGATGTCGGTAGCAAACTCAATCCACGATCCACGGAAGGGGATGATACGTGCAGAGTAAAGCTTAGTACCGTTAGCATGAGTGCTCTGGCCGAAGAAAACACCGGGAGAACGGTGGAGCTGCGACACAACGACGCGCTCGGCACCATTGATAACAAAGGTACCTTTCTCGGTCATGTAAGGAATCTGACCAAGGTAAACGTCCTGGATTTCAGTAGCGAAATCTTCGTGGTCAGGGTCGGTACACGAAAGTTTCAGTTTTGCCTTCAAAGGCACACTGTATGAGTATCCGCGTTCAAGACATTCCTCGATGGTATAGCGAGGAGGATCGATGTAATAGTCGAGGAACTCGAGATTGAAATTGTTGCGGGTGTCGGAGATAGGGAAGTTCTCTGCAAACACCTTGTAAAGGCCTTCTTTTGTACGACGTTCCGGAGGAGTGTCGAGCTGGAAGAAATCGCGGAAAGATTTCAGCTGCACTTCGAGAAAGTCAGGGTAAGGAAGGGGATTCTTTACCGAAGCAAAGTTAATACGTGGTTTGTCTATCGAAGCTGACATCTATATAAGAAAATTTGAGCCGTGATAAATTAAGAAAGTGCCATGAGTAAGCTTTCGGACTTATGCTAAATACAAAAAAGCGAAATCGTACGATAACGTGCAGGCACGGTACCTGCCAATCGACTGAAGGCGCCCCGAGAAGAGGCTTAAGATGCTATCAGGAGGCAACGAAACGGTACGTCGCGAGCAGCCGAAAAAGCGAAAAGTGATTAATGACACAAAAGGTTAAGAAACACCCTACAACGGGGTTTCTTAACCTATTCGTCTGAATATCAGACGTTATTATTTGAGTTCGACTTCAGCGCCTACTTCTTCGAGCTGAGCTTTCATAGCGTCAGCGTCTGCTTTAGCTACGCCTTCTTTAACGGTGCTGGGAGCGCCGTCAACGAGTTCTTTAGCTTCCTTGAGGCCGAGACCGGTGAGTTCTTTCACGAGTTTAACTACTTTGAGTTTCTCGCCACCAGCGTTCTTAAGTACTACGTCGAACGAAGTTTTTTCTTCAGCAGCAGCAGCGCCTGCAGCAGCGGGACCTGCAACAGCTACAGCAGCAGCAGCGGGTTCGATGCCGTATTCTTCTTTGAGGATCTGGGCAAGTTCGTTAACTTCCTTAACAGTGAGGTTTACGAGTTGTTCAGCAAAAGCTTTTAAATCTGCCATTTTTGTATGATTTTTTTTGGTTTTTTAATCGTTGAATTAGTTTTCTTTCTTCGAGAGAGTCTCGAGGATTCCGTGGAGTTTGCCACCACCGGAAGTAAGAGCAGAAACAACGTTCTTCGCGGGAGACTGGAGGAGTGCGATAACGTCGCCGATAAGTTCGGTTTTGCTCTTGATAGAAGCCAGTGCGTCGAGTTGGTCTGCGCCAAGGTAAACGGTTTCTTCAACGTATGCACCTTTGAGTGCAGGAAGAGTGTCACCTTTCTTGACGAAGTCTTTAAGCAACTTGGCGGGAGCGTTACCCACATTGGTGCACATCAGCGATGTAGAACCTTTGAGAGCACCGTAGAGTTCGGTATAATCGCCTTCGAGTGTTTCGAGTGCTTTGTGGAGAAGAGTGTTCTTCACAACCAAGAGTTTGATGTCAGCTTTGTTACAAGCACGACGAAGCTCAGAGGTCTTTTCTGCATCGAGTCCTGCAGTTTCTACGAGATAGAAACCGCTGTACTGTTTGAGAGTTTCGGCGATCTGATTGATAATGATACCTTTATCTTCCTTTTTCATTGTCTTCGGTGTTTTAGGGGTTAAGCCTCAATCGATTTGGGGTCGACTTTGACACCCGGACTCATTGTGCTGGAAAGATAAATGCTCTTGATATAGGTGCCTTTGGCAGTAGCGGGTTTGAGCTTGATGAGAGTGTTGATGAACTCACGAGCGTTGTCGCTCATCTGTTCGGGGTTGAAAGAAACCTTACCGATTGACGAGTGAACGATACCGTTCTTGTCAACTTTGAAGTCGATCTTACCCTTCTTCACTTCTTCAACAGCCTTAGCAACGTCCATAGTTACTGTGCCGCTCTTGGGGTTAGGCATGAGGCCACGGGGACCGAGGACACGGCCGAGTGCACCAATTTTGCCCATGATAGCGGGCTGAGTGATGATAACATCAACATCAGTCCAACCAGCTTTGATTTTTTCGATATATTCATCGAGGCCTACGTAATCGGCACCGGCAGCTGTAGCAGCAGCTTCAGCGTCAGGAGTGCAGAGCACGAGTACGCGAACGGTCTTACCTGTTCCGTGGGGAAGAGTAACGACGCCACGTACCATCTGATTGGCTTTACGGGGGTCTACGCCCAGACGGACATCAATGTCGAGCGAAGCGTCAAACTTAGTAAAGGTCATATCCTTTACGAGTTCCACAGCTTCTGCCAAGGTATAAGTCCTCCCGGCTTCAAGCTTCGATAAGGCTAACTTTTGATTTTTGGTAAGTTTACTCATATCAAGTGAAGTTTATTAGTTGTTAGAGGGGAACTCTCCTTTGACGGTGATACCCATACTTCTGGCCGTACCGGCAACCATACGCATAGCAGATTCTATGGTAAAGCAGTTGAGGTCAGGCATTTTGTCGGCAGCAATAGTGCGAACCTGCTCCCAGGTAATCTCAGCTACTTTTGTACGGTTAGGTTCTTTCGAACCGGTCTTAACTTTAGTAACTTCCTTGAGTTGAACAGCTACGGGAGGAGTCTTAACGATGAAATCAAAAGATTTATCGGTGTAGTAAGTGATTACTACAGGAAGAATCTTACCGGCTTTGTCCTGAGTGCGGGCATTGAATTGCTTGCAAAATTCCATGATGTTGATACCCTTCGAACCCAAAGCGGGACCTACGGGAGGCGAAGGATTTGCAGCACCACCTTTAATCTGCAATTTGATTTGTCCAGCAATTTCTTTAGCCATGGTTTAATACTAATAAAATTAATAACACTGCGCAAAGAAAAACCCTTTAAGGTATCGTAACTTACCTTTCCGGGGAAAAATCATTCACGCTCTACTTGCGAATCATCGAGTTCGAGAGGAGTCTTGCGGTCGAAGATTTTGATGCTAACCTTAAGCTTTCGTCTTTCAGGATTAACTTCTTCTACAATACCGCTGAAGTCCTTGAACGGGCCGTCGGTTACCTTAACCTGCTCACCCACGATATAATCAAATTCCGAAGTGCCTTCAGCACCGAGTTCGTCGGCAGCACCTAACATACGCATCACTTCAGATTCACGAAGACGTTCAGGAGCACTGCCCTTGTCGCGTCCACGCAAAAAGTCAATAACGTTTGTTGTATTTGTTAATTCGTGGATAACCTCACCTGTTGGGATAGCTTCAATAAAAACATAACCAGAATAAAGATTGCGTTCTTTTACAACCTTTTTATTACCGTTACGAACTGCCATGACGCGCTCGGTAGGAATCAACACTTGAAAGACAGACTTACCAAGGTCAGTGCGTTTCATCGCACCCTCGATAACTTCTTTCACCTGTGCTTCTTTACCGGAAATAGCTCGCAGAACATACCAACCACGGACAGCCTTTACAGTGCTATCCTTCGTTTCGGTCATATTTGCTGTCTCTTTCTTTGTTGCCACGTCGGTCAAGTTTTTAAATTATCACAAGCTATAAATGAGGTGCATAAGGCGGTCAACCAACTGATCCATGATAAAGATCACCAAAGCGATAATCACGGAAGCTATCATGACAATGATGGCTGATTTGACCAACTGCTTTTTTGAAGGCCACGTCGTCTTGAAGCGTAATTCGTCGTATGCCTCCTGTACACTCGTAAGTAGTTTTAAATTCTTCATTTGAGTTGTCTTTAGCACGGGTTGAGAGGCTCGAACTCCCGACACCTGGTTTTGGAGACCAGTGCTCTACCAACTGAGCTAAACCCGTATGTAAAAATAACGGCGCATCTGCAGGCGCTTCAGCGCCGTTATTCTATATTTTGCTTATGCAGCCCTAAGGCTACTGAAGCGTATTAGTCGAGGATTTCGGTAATCTGACCCGAACCTACTGTACGACCACCTTCGCGGATAGCGAAACGGAGACCCTGGTCGCAAGCTACGGGGTTGATGAGCTCAACGTTGATTTCAACGTGGTCACCAGGCATTACCATTTCTACACCTTCGGGAAGAGTGATTTCACCGGTTACGTCAAGAGTACGGATGTAGAACTGAGGACGGTAGTGGTTGTGGAAGGGAGTGTGACGGCCGCCTTCTTCCTTTTTGAGGATATAAACAGAAGCTTTGAACTTGCTGTGGGGCTTAACAACACCGGGGTGGCAGATAACCATACCGCGTTTGATTTCTTTCTTGTCGATACCACGGAGAAGGAGACCTACGTTGTCACCAGCTTCACCCTGATCGAGAAGTTTGCGGAACATTTCAACACCGGTAACGGTTGATTTGAGGTTAGCGCCGAGACCCATGATCTGAACTTCGTCACCAACTTTAACGAGACCAGTTTCGATACGACCAGTTGCTACAGTACCACGACCAGTGATCGAGAATACGTCTTCAACAGGCATAAGGAAGGGTT
>CAZYYV010000055.1:0-16900 GCA_964651295.1 uncultured Bacteroides sp. | reverse complement strand
ATTCTACAAAGGTAAGATTTTTCATTTTACAAACACAGGTTTTTTACTATGCGCCCAAGCGACCGATAGGTCAGACACGTCCGATGCGTCTATATAATCCTATCAAACGGCACAAAAAAAAGCCGCAAGTATTCTTGCAGCTTTATGCGGAAAGGCAGGGATTCGAACCCTGGGTACCCGCAAGGGTACAACGGTTTTCGAGACCGCCCCGATCGACCACTCCGGCACCTTTCCTTGGTCTTTTTGCGACTGCAAAGTTACGAAGACTTTTTGGTTTTACAAGTCTTTAGATAATTTTTTTTCAAAAAAAACTTTTTAAGACATGTAAAATTATGATATCCGATTATTTTTATTACCTTTGCTAATTCAAAAGCAATAGAATATGTCAACAATAAAGTGTATCGGTATATTGACGTCGGGTGGTGATGCCCCCGGCATGAACGCCGCAATCCGTGCGGTTACTCGTTCTGCTATTTTCAGCGGACTCAAAGTGAAAGGCATATATCGCGGTTATCGTGGTATGATTACTAACGAAATCGTAGATTTCCGCACGCAAAACGTTTCGAATATCATTCAACAAGGCGGCACTATATTAAAAACAGCTCGTTGTAAGGAGTTTCAAACCCCGGAAGGTCGTCAACTTGCTTACGAGACTCTACGCCAACACGAAATTGACGCTCTAGTTGTCATCGGTGGCGATGGTTCGCTTACCGGTGCTCGCGTTTTCGCCAACGAATTCAATTTCCCAATCATCGGTCTCCCCGGAACTATCGACAACGACCTTTATGGCACCGACACTACTATCGGATACGACACTGCACTGAATACAATTATGGAGTGTGTCGACAAAATTCGCGACACCGCGACAAGCCACGAACGTCTTTTCTTCATCGAAGTCATGGGGCGCGACGCCGGCTTCCTTGCACTCAATGGTGCCATCGCTTCTGGTGCCGAAGCTGCAATCATCCCCGAAATCTCTACCGAAGTCGACCAGTTGGCCGAACTTATCCAGAACGGCTTCCGTAAGAGCAAAAACTCTTCTATCGTACTCGTCGCCGAAAGCCCCGTTACCGGTGGTGCTATGGGATTAGCTGAACGCGTGAAAAACGAATATCCCTCATACGACGTTCGCGTATCTATACTTGGACACCTTCAGCGTGGTGGCTCGCCTACTGCTCACGACCGTATCCTCGCTTCTCGAATGGGAGCTGCTGCCATCGACGCTCTCATGGAAGATCAGCGAAACGTAATGATTGGTATAAAGAACGACGAAATCGTTTATGTGCCTTTCTCTAAGGCTATCAAGAACGACAAACCTATCAACAGAGAACTCCTCAACACCCTCCGTCGTCTTTCGATCTAATAAGTATCAAATACTATATAAATATTGAGCGACCCACTTATGCGGGTCGCTCAATATTTATAGAATTACTATTTTTTTACTTCACTACTACTTTCGCGGTATCTTCACCAACTTTTACAACATAAAGCCCGGCAGGAAGCGCAATAGTTGCTTGACCATTTAATGCAACTGAGGCTACTAACACTCCGGCTACATTATAAACATTAGCCTCGCCACTTGCTCCTACGACTTGAACACCGCCTTCAACTGCATGAATTAATGTCGACTGCGAATCAACAGCTACATTTTCAACAGCAGCGCAATTTTCTGAAGCAACCTTAACGGCATTTTCAATTACGCCGGTCTTATTGTTTATAACCATTGCAATAAGACGGAAGTGGGCTATATCAATCACCCCTTCAAGCGGCATCGAGAACGTCTTTGTATATGTAGTACCGGGGGCTTTACCATCGAGATTACCGATATTATAGTACGAAACGGCTACATCATCGTAGGTCATCTCTACTTTCTCAGGGAGTGTTTCAAATCCACCCATTTCAATACCTTCTGAATAATCGGCAAAGTAGTTAGTTTGGCGGTAAGGTCCTACATTATTTTGTGTAATCGCAAGACCAATACTATAGTCGGCTTCGGTTTCGATTGCAAAGTCGGTAGTAGTAACAACATCAATATACTCCCAACCATTATACACCGCTTCGGCTTCGATTTTAGCGATTGCGGTTATTTCGCGGGCATATTTATATGCGAAGTCAACCATACCAGACTCCGGATAGACAAGACCAAGCGACTCATCACGGTTGACTATCGCATTAGGATAGCCTACAGTTTCCAATGGCATATACCGATTGGCAATTTCGATATATGTAGGCGATTCCATCTTATCATTACCGTGCATCGCTACGGGGATGTAGTGCTCATCATCGCCATATTTTTCTTCCATTTCACGGAATGCTACAATACCGATAGGACAGTTGCCACACCAAGTGCCTGTACCCTCCTCTATCACAACGGCACGCTCATATCCTACGCCTTCAGGCAGCGAACGGACTGTAAACTGTCCTTCTGTTTCGTCGTTATATTCAACAACTGCTTCACCATTTATGGCAACAATTTTATAGGTAAACACTGCACCGTCAACGCTTGTCTCATTACAGATAACACCATCGAACACAAGTGCTTCTGATTGGTCGTATTTCAAAGGTCCTTCCAACGAGCCAACCACCTGACGAGTTTCTCCACCGACTGTATACTCAAGAGTTACATTTTCAATGTCATTTGCAGCCTTATTGATAATCGAAGCCGACACAGAGAATGGCTTTCCGGTAGTTACACCACCGGGTGCAAGAATAGCCTCTAGATTCACACAGTTACGTGGCAAATTATCGCCCTCGATGATAAGGCGGATACACATATTACCATAGTCGGCTGTATATGAATCCCACATTTCCTCTTCAGTATATTCGTCAATCCAGCCCAACCAACATCCATAATTATCGCTATTATAATCAAGGTCTACGGCAAAGCAAGTATCATCTACAGAGGGCGCCATTGCGGTATAACCTACAAAGAACGGACGGCCGGCTTCAATTTCAACAGGCGTAGTCAACTTATTATAAGTCCACGTATATGCCGAATCGCTCAAGGTGATTTTCTGCTTGTAGAATGGGGTTGCTTCTAGCGATTTTTCGGTGTAGAAGCAAAGATTTGCTGAAGTATAATTATTCGTATTTTGATGCCATTCTGATGTCGATTCATCATAGCTATACGACATCGGTGATGCTATTTCAACGGCAATAATACGATTGCCGGCAAACAGTTCAACAAACGACTCCGGATACTCGCTAAGCATCGTATATTCTTGCCAGGACACTCCGACTCCCTGACACGGCTCATCTGCGTATGTGAAGGTTAATTGAGGTGTTGCAGCCAACGACGACATCGCTGTCATTGCAGCCACCACAGATGATAGAAACTGTTTATTCATCAATCTTTTAGGGTTTTTAAGGTTACAAATCGGAAATTTTTTTGGTTATTGACTTTTATATGTCTGTGTACAAAGTTACAAATATTTTTGCATATTTCACCAAATATCTATTTAAATATTAGAATTCAACAACTTTTTCTACATTGTCAACATCGCGACATCGAACGATTTGATAAACAATTTGTAAGACATTGCAAAATTATTCGTAACTTTGAATTCGAAAACAAGAACACGATATATGCTTACGTATAATAATCATCTCCGCAGACTTGTCTTGCCCGAGTATGGTCGCAACATTCAAAATATGGTAGACCACTGCGTCTCCATTGAAGATCGCAATGAACGCAATCGTTGCGCTGAGTCGATTGTAGCTGCCATGCTCACTCTTTTCCCCGTACAAGGCGATGCAGAGTCTTATCGACGCAAACTTTGGGATCATGTAATGATAATGAGCGACTTCAAACTTGATGTCGACTTCCCGTTCGGACACGTTGAGCCCCAAGTTTTCGACGATCGTCCCACACCGGTTGCTACGGCAATCGCTTCGACTATGCCATACCGACACTACGGACGTTTCATTCCTTCCCTCATCGAGTCGGCTTGCGCTATGGAGACGGGCGAGGAGCGAGATGCGTTGGTAATGCTTGTTGCTAATCAGATGAAAAAGACACTTCTGGCGTCTACAATCGACAACGTCGAAGATGCTCGCATATTCGCTGACCTTCGAGCTATGTCTCACGGTCAAATCAATCTAGACCCGGAACAAGTTCGTCTTCACGATTTCAAAACGGCTCCGACTCCTTCGGGTAAAAAGAAAAAGAAAAGATGATAGATCGCGATAAACTCGAAGAAATTGGCACTTTTACTCGTCCTCATGGTCTAAAAGGTGAGATTGCCGCTCACATCGACTTCGAAATCATGCCCTTGCTCGACGACTTCGGGCACGTTTTCGTGGAAATTGATGGATTACTGGTGCCTTTCAGCCTAATATCATGCCGTCCTAAAGGTTCTGAAACTATGTTGCTAACTCTCAAAGGAATCGACTCGCAAGATTTAGCGGCAAACCTCACAAACCTTCCAATATACATCGAGTCTGATTTACTACCGGACGATGGTTTTGACGATGGCGAAAACTTCTACCTCGAAGACCTGGTCGGATTCACTCTTATGGCTGGGGACGACCGTGTCGGACTTATATCTGGATACGACGACTCGACCGACAATCTACTTTTCGAAGTTAATCGATCCGGAGATACTATTCTAATCCCGGCTTCCGCCGACTTTGTTGAAGAAATCGACACTGAAGCCCACTTAGTTGTCATGAACTTACCAGAGGGCTTACTGGACCTATAACACACTTAATTATCATTATGAAAGAATACAACGAGAATGAAGCAGTCGCGCTCATGGCTGCCGTATTGCCCGAAGATATGCGCGACAACGATTCTATCTGCGAGGTGCTCGACCTCATATATGATTACTATGACGAAAATGGCGACTTAGATATCGACATCGAGGACGATGACGACGAAGATATCGAGGACATGGTCGAATTTATCGTTAAGTATTTTAAGAAAAATGCTCCGGCTGTCAATTTCACTCCTGCACAAATTGCGGCAATGGTGAAAGCCGAAATCGAATACGAAGAAAGTCTTATCTGATAGATATTTAACCATGTCCCTCCTCCAATATTTTCGCCGCGGTGTGGCTGCTACACTAATCGCGGCAGTCGCTTTCGGCTCATATGCGACAACCGACGATATTTTCGACCCGTTTACTGCTAGCATCGAAGAAAACATTAAAACTCCGGCGGTAACTAATAAACAGCATATGGCTGTCGTGTCTGCTATGGCGCAGTTGGTCGAAGCGCTTAAAAACATGGGATACACGACATCTACAGTTCGAAACAACGAAGTAGTTCTCGTTACAATCTCTTGTTCTAAGCTTTTCGCACCTAATTCTTCGACCCTTAAGGAGAATGCCTCTTCGCAGCTCCACCAGTTGGTTCCGTATGTTAAACGAACCGACAACTATAAAGTTGTTGTCGCCGTTCACGCCGACAATTCTGGCGATGCATCATACTCCGACCAAATAACAGCCGACCGTGCGTCGGCTATCGATGAATACTTCAGCCGTGAAACCGGTGCTGGCGAAAATTCTGAACTAATTCCATACGGACTTGGTGCAGACGAACCAATTGCTTCTAACGAAGGTATTGGCAATCGCGCAGCTAACCGGCGTGTCGAGATCTATTTCATCCCTACAAAAACGTATATCGACAAAGCTAAAAACCGCAAATAAGTATGCCTCAACAAGCTTCAGATCAACGTAAATACACCAAGAAAGCTATAGTTCCAGCTGAAATTGCGGGACGCCTCGTGCCTCGTGCCGTCGAAATCGAGGCTGCGGTGCTCGGTGCTCTTATGCTCGAAAAAGACGCGTACACCGAAGTTAGCGATCTTCTTAAGCCGGAGAGCTTCTACGAGCCTAAACACGCTAAAATATACGAAGCTATACAGTCGTTAGGTCTTGCTCAAGAACCTATCGACATGATGACGGTCACCAACCGACTTCGTCAGTCAGGCGACCTCGAAACGGTTGGTGGAGCCGGTTTTGTTGCCGGCTTGACTATGAACGTTGCTTCGGCTGCTCACATCGAGTACCATGCACGAATCGTAGCACAAAAATACCTTGCTCGCGAGCTAATCGCTTTTGCTTCTAAAGTCGAAAACTCTGCTTTCGACGAAAGCAACGACGTCGACGACCTCCTTCAAGAAGCTGAACGTCAGCTCTTCGAACTTTCACAGCGAAACCTAAAAAAAGAAGTATCACAAATCGACCCAATCCTCGAGCGGGCTGTCGAACAAATGCAGATTGCCGGACGCAACCAATCGGGTCTTAGCGGACTTTCAACCGGTTTCAGAGAACTCGACAAAGAGACTTCTGGTTGGCAGAACTCCGACCTTATCATCATTGCGGCGCGTCCCGCGATGGGTAAAACAGCGTTCGTTCTCTCTATGGCTTTGAACATCGCTATGCACAACGACCCCGTTGCCGTTTTCTCGCTCGAAATGAGTAACCTACAGCTCGTCAATCGTCTTATATCAAACGCTTGCGAGATTCCGGGTAACAAAATCAAAAGTGGCGACCTCTCAACGGCCGACTGGGGACAGCTCACCACGCGCATGAGCCGTCTACAAGGACTTCCTTTATATGTCGACGACACATCCGGTCTATCAATCACCGAGTTAAGCACCAAAGCTCGACGACTCGTACGCGAACACGGTGTAAAACTAATCGTAATCGACTACTTGCAGCTCATGTCGGCTGGCATTAAGCTCGGTTCTCGCGAACAAGAAGTATCTACCATATCTCGTTCTCTCAAGCAGTTGGCAAAAGACCTCGATATTCCAATCATCGCACTTTCGCAGCTTAACCGTAAACTTGAAGACCGCGGCAACAAAGACAAACGTCCTCAGCTATCCGACCTTCGTGAATCTGGTGCAATCGAACAAGATGCCGACATCGTTTGCTTCATCCACCGTCCTGAGTACTACTCGCACACTGGTCTCGATGAGAATGGTAATAACATCCGCGGCAAAGCCGAGTTCATTATCGCCAAACACCGTAGTGGTGGCGTCGGGACTGTCGATATGTTATTCCGCAAAGAATACGTTCGATTCGAAAACTGGGACGCTACCGATGCAAACGACACTTCTGCATTCCAATACAGAGCTGCCGGGGATAACAACACCGCCGTACCCGAAGCTAATCCCGAACAAGCTGCCAAAGACGCCGAAGCTCTCGGTTTAGGGGGTGGGATGCATCCCAACACTGCATTTGCAGCTGCTCAATCAGAAGAGCCATTCTAAACTAAAACTCGCTACATACCTCAATACAAAGCGACGTCCGACCTCAAAGCCGGACGTCGCTCACATTTAAACGTTGTATTATTCTTTATCCTTAGGAAGAATAAGATTGAGTATAATCGCAAGAAGGAATACTACAGCCACACAGTTATCGCCAAACACAGTTTGAACCATCTGGGGGAAGATTGAGAACATTCCGGTTGCTTGTGTGAAACCTAGACCGATACTAAGCGACATGCTTACCATTATCATATTGCGATTTGTGAAGCCACATTTTGCAATCATACCAAAGCCGGCGTAAAGTATCGAGCCGAACATCATAATGGTACAACCGCCAAGCACTGCTTGAGGAATCGATGTAAGCACAATACCGATAGCTGGGAAGAAACCGCTCAATATCATAATGAACGCACCGGTAGCGATGGCAAAGCGATTGACAACCTTCGAAATATTGATAAGGCCTACATTCTGTGAGAATGAGGTGATAGGAGTACAGCCAAAGAGACCGCCAAGCGAACTCACAAAGCCGTCGCATGCTACCGAACGGCCAAGTTCTGACGACTTAACTTCACGACCGAGGGCACTCGAGCATAGCACCGAAGTGTCGCCAATTGTTTCTGTTGCTGATACCATGTAGATACATACCACTGCTAGTATAGCATCAATACGAAATTCGGGGGTAAAAGGCATAAAGGTAGGGAGAGACAATACTTCTGCATTGGAAAGTGCTGAAAAATCGACCATTCCTAGACAGAGCGCCAAGATATAGCCAACAACAAGACCTACAAGCGTCGCGAGAGCACGGAGTGTACCCTTTCCGAAAATCATTGTTACAAGACAAGTGAGCAAGGTTACAGAGCCGACAATCCAATTGTTGAGGCTACCAAAATCTGAAGCTCCCTGACCTCCGGCAAAACTATTTGCACCTATAGGGAGAAGCGAAAATCCGATTGCGGTAACGACTGTAGCTGCTACCTCTGGTGAGATAAGACGAGTCCAATATTTTGGGAACAAACCAAGGAGACCTTCAATAAGACCACCCACGATAACCGCTCCGATAAGAACGCCCATACCTTGCGTAGAAGCTATGGCAATTGCTAACGAAAGGAATGTAAAGCTGATACCCATCACAATAGGCAGGCGTGAACCAATTCGCCATACAGGGTAAAGCTGTACGAGTGTACCAATACCTGCGATAATCATACAGTTCTGAACCATCGCTGAACTGATTTCGCGAGGCAAGCCGGCTACATTTGCCAAAATAATGATTGGGGTAATATTGGCAACAAACATTGCCAAGATGTGCTGCAAGCCGAATGGCAGCGCTTTGAGGACGGGGATTCGACCGTCGAGACTATAAATATTACTCATGTCTAAAGATTATTTCCTGCTTTTCATAGTCCATCGACTCAATAATCGCTATCGACTCAAGATGATATCCTTCTTCACGGAGCATACGACCGCCATTCTGCTGACCTTTTTCAATGGCAATTCCAAGACCTACCACTTCGCCGCCAGCTTGATGAACGATGTCGATCAAAGCTTTCGAGGCCTGACCATCTGCGAGAAAGTCGTCTACGATGAGTACTTTGTCGTTAGGAGTGAGGTAAGGACGCGATACAAATACGTTATTCGAACGTTTGTGTGTAAACGAATATGCTTGCGAAACATATTTATCGTCGGTACAATTAGCTGTTTCACCCTTTTTGGCAAAAACCACGGGCACGTCGTAGAGGTCGCCAAGCAAAGTAGCCATTGCGATACCGCTTGCTTCGATTGTAAGAATCTTGTTTACTTCTTTACCACGGAAACGACGTTTGATTTCGTAGGCAATCTGACGAATGATGTCGACGTCAATCTGATGGTTGAGAAAGTTGTCAACTTTAAGGATGTTTCCCTCCTTGATAATGCCATCTTCAAGGATTTTCTCTTCTAAGAAGTTCATGCTCGTGATAGTTTATGTGATTGATTTATTTATCGATATAGAATCGTGTCAAAAGTGGATAGTGATCCGACGCCTTTATGCGTCCTTTTGACATCTCAATAGGTTTCACAGCCCCACGGAAAAGTGTGTGATCGATACAGAAAAACATACGCGAAGCGTTAAATGTATTCATAGGACCAAAACCTACCGTTGGATAAACACTACTAAAGCCCGCATCGGCAAGCGTATTGATTGTATAGCAACCGGGCACATCGTTAAAGTCGCCGGTGATAATCACATCCGGACCGCCATAAAGACGTATGTAGCGAAGTAGCTGTTGTGCCTGCTGAGCGCGATTGACCGCCGCTTGCGATATTTTCTTCAATAATTGATTCTTAACATCTGCGATACTCGGACGCTGCAACTCAGTCATCTGAACGTACATATCACGGTCGTCGTATCCAAGTTTCATCGACTCCAAATGTACATTAAAGAGAGTAATTAAGCGCCCTGATGGCATTGTGATGCGGAAACAAGTAACGTGCCCGCCCTTAAAATTATCGGAATTCGCATCAAGGTGTATCGATTCTATCGGATACTTCGAGAGAACTGCAAGTTCCTTTCCATCGACATGAACATGTTCATACTTCTCCATGAGTTTATTTGCCAACTGACGGGCTTTCGACTTTTTGGGCAAAGAGATCAATTGCGATGCTTCTTGTAGGCATACTATATCAGCATCGGTATCGATTACATATTCGAGCTGAGGCACATCTTCTTCATCATCAATCGATATCGTTCTCGCCGACGATGGCACAAAGTTGTGAACATTGTAAGTCAGAAAGGTAAATGTTTCCGCACTTTCAGGCACTTGAGGCTTTCGAAAATTAAACGGCGAAACTTTGAGTATCGGCCCTGCGCACAAAAGCATACATGGGATGAGAAGCAACAATCCTCGACGATAAAAGAATAGCTGCAACACCGTAAGGCATACGCAGCCAAATAGTACAATAGGAAATGCGAGAGGAAACAGTCCCCACAATCCACCATGCCGAAGTGGTGATACATATCCGGCATACGCAGTCAGAGCAAGGGCACACACTGCTACAAAATCGACGAGCAGGACGAGTGCGCCGACGAAGCGTTGAAGTCCTGATCGTCGTTTCTTTTCAGTTTTCGGTGTGGCTGCCTTGCTGCGTGCCATTGTCGTTTAAAAGAACCAATGATTTCTAAATACTCCCTTTTTCTTCCAATAAAGCAAGAGAAGGTAGCCAAATATCATACCTCCTAGGTGAGCAAAGTGCGCAACACCATCGGCAGATCCCGAGATCCCGGATATCAATTCAAGCACAAAGTAGCCAATGATGAGCCACTTGGCTTTGATGGGAATAGGAATGAAGATAATATATACCGGAAGGTTGGGAAAGAGGAAACCAAAAGCTAACAACACTCCATATATAGCTCCGGAAGCTCCGACCATCGGGGTATTGATAAATGCATTTAGCTCGGCACAATTGGGATCAGCATAGTTGAGGTGTTGTTGCAAAAGGTTATAACCATTCTCTTTAACTAACTGACACACGTCAGCAGGCAACAAATCGCAAATATTGCTGATATATATCGAGAACACGCCCATCTGCACTAACGCTGCGCAAATACCGCAGGTGAAGTAGTAGAAAAGGAAGCGACTCGAGCCCATCGTCATCTCAATCGTACGACCAAACATCAGAAGAGCAAACATATTAAAGAACAGATGCATAAAGCCTCCGTGCAAGAACATGTATGTAATCAACTGGAAGGGCTTGAACGCCGGCGACGAAAAGTAGTACAGTGCCAAATGCTTGGTAAGCACATGGTCGGCAGCTGGAATCAGTGCCATAAACAACGCTACCAATACATTAAGTATCAGCAGATTTTTCACTACCGGTGGGAGTGAGGAGAAGAAAGATGATGTTCGGTACATTGTAGCGTATTAAACGTTAAAGCGGAAGTGCATGATATCGCCATCACATACGACGTATTCCTTGCCTTCGACGGCCATTTTACCGGCTTCGCGGACTGCAGTTTCGCCACCGAGGGTCACATAGTCGTCGTACTTGATAACTTCTGCACGAATGAAACCCTTTTCAAAGTCGGTGTGGATGATACCTGCACAACGAGGAGCTTTTGAGCCACGGCGGAATGTCCAAGCACGTACCTCGTCAGGCCCGGCGGTAAAGTATGTCTGAAGGTCGAGTAGCGCGTATGCAGCGCGAATAAGACGAGAAACGCCCGACTCAGTCAAGCCGATTTCTGCGAGGAATTCCTGACGTTCTTCGTAGGTGTCGAGCTCGGCTATTTCACTTTCGGTGCGTGCAGCTACAACAAGCAGACCGGCGCCTTCGTTCTTAATTGCTTCACGAACAGCTTCTACATACTCATTGCCCGAAGCAGCTGCAGCGTCGTCAACATTACAAACGTAAAGAACAGGCTTAGACGTGAGAAGGAAAAGCTCGCGAGCGAACTTTTGTTCGTCAACAGTTTCGAAGTCGACCGAACGAGCAGGCTGGCCTTTTTCGAGTGCTTCCTTTAACTTGGTAAGCACTTCAACTTGCATTTTTGCAGCCTTATCACCTGCTTGAGCCTGTTTAACAGTCTTGGAAAGGCGGCTTTCAACGGTTTCGAGGTCTTTGATTTGAAGCTCAAAATCGATAATTTCCTTATCACGTACAGGATCTACCGAACCGTCAACGTGAGTAATATTGTCGTCATCGAAACAACGGAGAACGTGGATAATAGCATCAGTTTCGCGGATGTTTGCCAAGAATTTATTACCGAGGCCTTCACCTTTCGACGCCCCTTTAACGAGACCTGCAATATCTACGATTTCAACAGTGGCAGGAACGACCGAACGAGGATTACACATCTCTACAAGCTTTGTGAGACGATCGTCGGGGACAGTGATTACGCCCACGTTAGGCTCAATCGTACAGAAAGGGAAATTAGCCGATTGCGCTTTTGCATTCGACAAACAATTGAAAAGAGTTGATTTACCAACGTTGGGAAGTCCAACGATACCGCATTGTAATGCCATTTATTCTTGTGTTTTGAACGTTCTAAAAAAATTAGCGCAAAATAACGCTGTTTTGAAACTGCAAAGTTACAAAAAATATTCGTAAAGCCTACCAACTTAGAAGTGGAGCATTAGACCAGCTACAATTTGATTGTTGTCAGCAGTAGCAGGTCGTGTGGTGGTATGGCCGTAAAAATACTGTTCAAAGTTAAGACGGAAGTTGGTAGATAACTTGCCTATTTTACGCGACAATGTAGTACCGATAGTTACTCGACGACGCGCATCAATATTTGTATCCAACTTATCTTCAATATTTTTCTTACCTTCCGAAGCATCGGAAATGCCATCGAAACGAGCTTGGAACGACAATTCATCAGCCATTCGCCATTTTACAGGTATGGCATAGTTGACAAAAAAGTTATAAGCATACGAGTCGGGATGAGCACCATTGGCATAAGTGCGATAGAAGTACTCAACTTCCGTGAAGAAGCGACCGCAAGTCCATGAGAGAGAAGCGTCGTACTGATTGACACGTACGCCAACGCCTTCGCCACCGGGTACACGCGACATAAAGCCGATTTCCGGTTTAAGTCCGCACTTAGCAGTATAATTTGTTTTGATGCTATACGTGAGAGCCGAATTCCAAGTCGAGTGATCAGCCATATCACTAGCATTAAACACTCCACCTTCAAAGTACCAAGGCATATCGGGAATTGTATAAGCGGCTTTAACACCCACACTACGAAGATTGCCAAATTTCGTAACGAGTGCGACGTCGGCAAAATAATATGCGAAAGGAGAACGAGTAGCTTCTACGCACAAAGGCACTCGCATCTGTCCTGCCATAATCTTAAGCCCTTTAGTGGGAATAAGAGTCGCATACGCATCTAGAATTTTAATTTTTCCGAGGTTGTCATATTCGACCTGCATGTAGTACTTGAGCCATTCCATCACGTTGCCCCCCAAGGACAAACGCGCATTAGCGACTTCAAATCGGCCTTGATCTGAAACAGTTGACTGACGATAGAATGCTCGGAATGTACCGTTAATTACAGGCTTAAAAATCAATTCTTGAGCATTTTCAGTCGTCTGATTCTGAGCGACTACGATAGAACTAAATGAGAGAGAAATGAGAAAGAGTAATAAACAACGTTTAAACATTACACTAATAATCGTAAACGAGTTCGAAATCATCTATGTAAAGCGTGGAGCCCGCACCTCCGGTGAAATAATCACCAAGCTTACTAGCAGACGCTGTTACGATGATGTATGTCGGCACTCGAGATGTAGAGTTATAATTAATATCAAATTCAAAGTCGGTATAGCTAGCCACCGTCTCGGTGCACTCCATCTTACCATACGCCACTACATAAGAAGCGCTTGGGTCGAATAGCTGACGATTCTTTGGATTAGTACGTATTTGTATAGGGTCAGGCGAGTCAATAAGAGCCATCCATACGATAGCTGTATCCGGGTCGCCTATCGATGATTTAAATTCATCGGATGCACGATCGATAAGTTTCATATCGTACTTAAACTTACCACGCATCTTCACGGGACGCTGAGTGAATGGACGACCAAAATCAAGGATACCATTGGTACCATCCGTTTTCACATATACGCCTGTAAAGATATTACCGGCAGCGAGTTTAATCATAATCCATTTAGTTTCGAGCTTAGCAGCATAGCCAGAACCGGAGGGCGTATCATTTGTCGGGACAGAATTTGATTGTCCTACAGTAGCAGCACCTGGATTACCGGTACCCCAATACTGGTCGCCATTTTCAGGCCACGGGCACCAGATCTTACCATCAAGCCACCAATCTTCAAAATTTCTGTTAGGAATCTGAATTTCAGAACCGGTAGTGAACTCAATCGGCATCGCCACATTTTCGCCCGAATAAGCACGAGCTTCATAGGTGGTTTCTGGTTTAAGATGCTTGATGCAACCTTTAAAAGTACCTCCGTTCGAAGTAACATCGGCGGCGGCAAGTCGAGTCCACTCTTCCGTACCAGCCAAGCGATACTCGATACCATTTTCGAGTCCGGCTTCAGCTTGCCCGGTTACCCATGCAACACAAGTCCAAGCGTCAACGCTAACTGTAGAAACGACCTCTGCGACAGTCTCAACATATAGAGTCCAAGTCTCTTTGCGCCCGAATATTTCAGTTTCAATAGTAAACGGCTTACGCACATCGGCTTCACCACCTTCACTTAGATCAGGCGACATAGTCGACCCAATTTGGTCAAGTTTAGCTCTTTTAACCTTAATCGACTTAAGGTCTGTACCTTCGAGAATATATACAACGATACGCTTACCGGGGACGTCGATAACCGTTTCACCTATTTGTCCTTCAACTTCAAAATAACGCTCTACGTTCTGTTTTCCAACGATTTTCCATAGCCAATTCTGGTAATATTTGAGATAAACATACAGCGGCGACGAAAGGTCGATTGGCTCTCCAAAAGGATTATCGGAAATAGAAGCACCCGGAGTGAGGGAATAACCTGTAATACGGACGTTTGTTATATCTACACCTTCAGGGAAGGTTATCGTTGCAGTCATCTGTGCAGAGTCGATGGCGGTGTTACCTTGCTGGTCTTTCGCTTCAAGAGTAAGGAAATTAGCTTGCAGACGAGGATATGGGATATCATTCTTGATGCAGGCACTAAAAAGGAGCGCCGACAACACGACCGTCAGATATAATAGATGCTTATACATTGATTTCGGGTTAAATAACGACCATAAGGCCGAAATTAATATTGAAAATATTAAACTTAAAGTTTGCCCCCGACGATACTCTTGTACCTTCGTCGACGCCATCTGTAATCTGGTGATCTTTATTCCACTTTAGTCCAAAAACTCCGAAAGAAAGATTAAACGACACGTAGTCTTGAATAAAAACACATACACCAGGGCTAAAGTTCAAGGCAGCTTTAGTCGTAACAGTCTTTGTGTCGCGCATTTCACCGTCATAGAGACGTTTAAAACGCGAAGATCCACTACCAAACGACAAATCGACTTCATTAAAGATACCAAAACGTCCACCTTTATCTAATCCGACATAGTTGCGATAGAATGTCGACACCGAGACGCTTTGTTGATAGTAACTAACGTCTTTAATCGTAAAGTTCAAATCATCGTCGAAATCAAACGACATACCGGCCAAATCGGCAATACCTCGAGAGTAGTTGACCCGTAAACCAACAGCCTGATTACTTTTGAAGAAGTATGAGATAAACGGCTTCACCGAGTACATTTTACCTTTGAAATCGAAATCTTGCAGAATCGATAGCACTTGAATATCCTCGGTTTGGAGTTCGCCATAAGATGCTGTAATACCAAATCCCCATTTATCTTTGGGAATGAATACATAGTTGCTCAACCCACGGTCGAACCTACCAAAGTTACGCTGGGGAATAACGCGACTAATTGTATCTCGGCCAACAATAACTCGATCGATAGAATCACACGCCACACGTTCACCCTTTCTGACAATGCTTTGGCTCCACGCAGACGAAGCACATACAATACTCATCAGCAATAAAATAATATATCGTGTTGCTTTAGCCATGTCTTAGATATAGAACATTACCCCGAACGATATCGAGAAGAGATTGATATTAAAATTGGCTTGTCTGGTGCGACGATTAGCCACATAGACTTGGTCGGTAACCGATCTAGTATGATTGTAGTTAAAACCAAGTACACCTACGTTTACCTCTATGGCAGAATAGTTATTCAAAAACACCGACATACCAGGAGCAAAACCGATGTTTACCTGAAAATTGCGCTCGTATGTACCTGTAAGGTCTCTGCCCGAACCACTCACTAACTTCGACTGTCCACCCCCAAGTTGGAGCTGAACTTCATTGAACAGCCCAAAACGAGTGCTGCTGCCTAAACTCAGATAGTAGCGCCATAAAGCAGTGCCGAAATAACTATGACTGATGCTATATAGATTGTCAATTCCATACTCAGTACCTTCACCTAGTACAATATCGGCAGAATTCAGACGAGTACGCTGACGCTTATACGAGAATCTTCCTCCTGCAGTCATATTGTCTGCAAAGCAATACATTAGAGTCGGGCTTACCTTAAACGAATAGGTATCCCCATTCAAATTTTCGATTATGAGAAATTGGTAGTTGTTTTGGTCAGACTGAGAGTAGCTAACGCTAACTCCTGTAACCCAAGCACCTTTAGGGACAAACGAAATCTGCTCGATATTGCGCTTGAATACCTCTTGCCCACACATCGTCGCCGATGCTGCAAACAAAAGAACAATCATCATGACAAAAGCTCCTACGCGATGTCGTAATTTCATTGAAAGTTAGTAGAGAGTAGTTAAATACGTCGATTAAGTATCTATAGGACAAACTTCAGCCCATTTAGGACAAAATTTTTGTAAAGTTAGCAATTTTCCGGCAAAAGTAAGGCCTTTTACTGAAATAATTCTTTAACAATCATCGTAGAATAAAAAAAATGATGACAAAAAAGCTGCTTTGTCGAAAAATATGGTTAACTTTGCGATGCAAAATGCGGCAGTAGCTCAGTTGGCAGAGCATCAGCTTCCCAAGCTGAGGGTCGCGGGTTCGACCCCCGTTTGCCGCTCAAAACTCCGTCCGACTTCAATCGAAGCCGGACGGAGTTTTTTTTACATTTCGATAGGCTCGGAGTCGATAGCTTCCATCAAACGGAGTGCAT
>CAZYYV010000054.1:0-17227 GCA_964651295.1 uncultured Bacteroides sp. | reverse complement strand
ATTCTACGCTTACTAAGCAACCGTCGCTTCATAAATCTGTAAAAAGGCAGAGATAGCAGGGGATACATAGCAGTAAATTCTCACAGATTAAACTCTAAAGTGCTAAATATTGCATAGATGCAAGATTTTGCGTAATTTTGCACTCTAAAACAGACAGGCGTTGAAGCCGAAAAATATACGAAATGGAAGTAATCCGTACAGTAAAGCGCTTGGGAGAGCTCGTAGACGCTGCTCGTAGCGCAGGTCGCACCATAGGTTTAGTACCTACGATGGGTGCGCTTCATGCAGGGCACCGCTCACTAGTAGAACGAGCACGTGCCGAAAACGACGTGGTCGTTGTAAGTGTTTTTGTAAATCCAACTCAATTCAATAATCAGGACGACCTCCGCACATATCCTCGTACAGAAGAAGCCGACTGCGCAATGCTCGAATCTTGCGGTGTCGACTATGCTTTTGTGCCCACGGTTGAAGAGGTCTATCCCGAAGCAGATACTCGCGTATTCGACCTCGGTCCGGTAGCCGAAGTAATGGAAGGCGCAATGCGCCCCGGGCACTTTAACGGCGTTGCACAGATTGTAAGCAAGCTGTTTGCGATGTCGAAGCCAACACGTGCATATTTCGGCGAGAAAGATTTCCAACAGATTGCCGTTATTCGTCGTATGGTAGAGCTTGAAGGTTTCGAACTAGAAATCGTGCCCTGCCCAATCGTCCGCGAAGCCGACGGATTGGCACTATCGTCTCGCAATGTACGTCTTTCAGCTGAAGCACGTCAGATAGCTCCTCAAATCCGCCAAAAGCTCGTCAAGAGTCTCGATTTGAAGGCACAGGGTTACACTCCGGTAGAGGTAGCACGCATGACCGAAGATGCAATCAATGGTGTTGAAGGTCTTGAAACTGAATATTATCAGATTGTAGATGCAATAACCATGCAGCCCATCTCTAAATGGGAAGAAGCCGGACGATGTGGAGCTGTTGGTTGTGTTACAGTGTACTGTGGCGGCGTTCGCTTGATTGACAATATTACATACTAACGACGCGAAGATGTTTATTCAAGTACTCAAATCGAAAATTCACCGCGTGACCGTAACGGAAGCGCGTCTCGACTATATCGGTAGCATCACCATCGATGAGGATCTCCTCGACGCTGCCGGCATCCTCCCCGGCGAACGTGTATATATTGTAAACAACAATAATGGCGCTCGCCTTGATACCTACACCATCCCCGGTCCTCGCGGCGAAGGCACAATCTGCCTCAATGGAGCGGCTGCGCGATGTGTGCAACCCGGAGATATTGTCATCATAATGAGCTACGCAACGATGACACCAGACGAAGCTCGTGAGTTTAAGCCGACAGTAATCTTCCCCGACACAGCTACTAATAAACTTGTAAAGTAATACACAATATATGTTTGAAAAACTTAGCGACCGCCTAGAACGTAGTTTCAAGCTTCTTAAAGGTCAGGGACGCATCACCGAAATCAACGTTGCCGAGACGCTTAAGGACGTACGCCGTGCCTTGCTCGATGCCGACGTAAACTATAAAGTCGCCAAGACTTTCACCGATACAGTAAAACAGAAAGCACTTGGACAGAACGTAATCAACGCCATCAAGCCAAGCGAATTGATGGTGAAAATCGTTCACGACGAACTCGCCACACTAATGGGTGGCGACTCGACACCACTTACCATCACCGGCCGCCCTGCCATCATCCTTATGTCGGGTCTTCAGGGTTCTGGTAAGACAACATTCACCGGCAAACTTGCCAAGAAGTTGAAAGCTGAGAAGTCGATGCGCCCCTTGCTCGTAGCTTGCGACGTATACCGTCCTGCAGCTATCGACCAGCTTAAAGTACTTGCCGAATCGATTGGCGTAGACGTATATACCGAAGATGGCGTAAAAGATCCGGTAGGTATAGCAAAACGCGCTATCGAGTATGCCAAGGCACATAACTACGACCTCGTAATTGTCGATACCGCCGGTCGTCTTGCAGTTGACGAGCAGATGATGGATGAAATCGAAGCCATCAAGAACGCTATCAACCCCGGCGAAATTCTCTTCGTAGTAGACTCGATGACGGGTCAAGACGCTGTAAACACAGCCAAGACCTTCAACGAACGTCTCGACTTCGGCGGTGTAGTTCTCACCAAGCTTGATGGTGATACTCGCGGTGGTGCAGCGCTCTCAATTCGTACCGTTGTCGACAAGCCTATCAAATTCGTAGGTACCGGCGAAAGCCTCGACGGCATCGATGTGTTCCACCCCTCACGTATGGCCGACCGTATCCTCGGTATGGGCGACATCGTGTCGCTTGTTGAAAAGGCACAGGCTCAGTACGACGAAAAAGAAGCAGAAGAACTTGCCAAGAAATTGCGCAAGAACCAGTTTACCTTCACCGACTTCCTCAAGCAGATTAACCAAATCAAAAAGATGGGTAACATCAAGGATTTGGCTGCGATGATTCCCGGTGTAGGCAAGGCAATCAAAGACATAGATATCGATAACGATGCATTCAAGGGTATCGAAGCTATCATTGGCTCGATGACTCCGTACGAACGCGAACACCCCGAAGTAATCCGCGGCACACGCGTTCAGCGTATTGCCAAAGGATCGGGCACAAATATTCAAGATGTCAACCGCCTCCTCAAGCAATTCGACCAAATCCGCAAGATGATGCACCAAGTGAGCAACATGGGTTCGAACCCAGCAGCAATGATGCGTCAAATGCGCCAAATGCGTCGCCGATAACTCACTAACACCCCCACCTCAATAGCATGACAACTATCATTGACGGAAAAGCTACCTCAGCCGCAATCAAAGCAGAAATTGCCGAGAAAGTAGCTCGCCGAGTAGCCGAAGGCAAACGTGCGCCGCACCTCGCCGCAATTCTCGTAGGCCATGACGGCGGAAGCGAAACATACGTAGCAAACAAAATCAAAGCCTGTGCCGAATGTGGATTCCGTTCGTCGCTTATTCGCCTCGAAAGCACTGAAGAATCACCACTCGACCCCGCAGTACTTATGGCAGAAATCGCCAAGCTCAACGCAGACCCCGAAGTCGACGGCTTTATCGTTCAGCTTCCCCTTCCTCGCCATATAGACGAACAAGCAGTTATAGAAGCCATCGTACCAGAGAAAGATGTTGACGGCTTCCACCCCGTCAATGTAGGCAAGCAGTCGGTAGGTCTGCCCTGCTTTCACAGCGCTACCCCAGCTGGTATCGTAGAGTTGCTTAAACGCTACGACATCACAACCCGAGGCAAACGAGTTGTCATCGTAGGTCGCAGTAATATTGTAGGCAAGCCCCTTGCAGCCATGCTTATGCAAAAAGGCGCACAGGGTGATGCAACCGTCACCGTATGCCATAGCGCTACACCCGATCTTGCATCGGTAACACGCCAAGCCGATATCCTCGTAGCAGCCCTCGGCCGCCCCGGCTTCATCACAGCAGATATGGTTGCCGATGGCGCTACCGTAATCGACGTTGGCACCACACGCGTACCAGACGCCACACGCAAATCAGGTTTCCGCCTCAGCGGTGACGTTGACTACGAAGCAGTGGCGCCCAAGTGCTCCGCTATCACCCCCGTTCCCGGTGGCGTTGGTCCTATGACCATCGTATCTCTGATGCTTAACACATTGCAGGCAGCAGAAAACCGCGACTGACCATGAGTCTGTGGTTTCTCCCGCTTTTCGTATCGATAACCTCGCTCGTTTTTAACTACGACGAGGCCGACCTCGTTTTTGTGGGCGATGCCATGCAACACCAAGCACAACTCGACGCCGCACGCGTGTCGAAAAATAACTACGACTATACCTCATACTTTTCGGCTATCGAACCACTGGTTTCGGTAGCCGATTATGCTATAGTTAACCTCGAAACACCGGTAAGCACACCGCCTTACAGCGGGTATCCGTGTTTCAACGCCCCACCTCAATTTATAGATGCGCTTGACGATGCAGGATTCGACCTATTCCTAACGGCCAACAATCACACTCTCGACCGAGGAGCAAAAGGGCTTCGCAATACCATCGCCAATCTCGATAGCCGCAACCTCGACCATATAGGCACTTACGCCAACGACACGACACGAATCGATGCACTTCCGAAAATAGTAAACGTAAACGGGTTTCGAATCGGATTTCTAAACTACACCTACGGCACAAATGGCATCGAACCTCGCGATGGCGTAGTAGTCGATTATATCGACCGCGCACGAATTAAGGCCGATGTAGATGCATCTCGCCAAAAAGGAGCAGAAATGATATGTGTCTGCATCCATTGGGGCGACGAATATCAGCTGTTGCCCAATAAAACACAAAAAATCACGGCAGATTTTCTTGAAGCACTCGGAGTAGACCTAATAATCGGCGCACATCCACACGTCATTCAACCGATGGAACTTCGAGCAAATCGCTACTACCCGGATAAAAACGTACTACTGGTATATTCACTCGGAAATTTTGTGTCGAATATGAAGACTGCCGACACCCGCGGTGGCGCAATGACTCATGTCAAACTTTTTCGAGGCGAAGATGGCAAGCCTACGGTAAAATCAGCCGATTATCGGTTGCTATTTACGATTCCCGGCACTACGCCACGACAGAATTTCCGCGTAATGGAGGCAGATAGCGTTACCGACCCTAATTGGAGTTCACGAGCACGAGAATTTGCACGCCGCGCCCGCGAGATATTCAACAAGCATAATATAGGAGTAGCAGAAGCAAAGTAAGTTATGGCACGATTCGACTTTCAACAATTTTCGGTAGACGACCGCGGCTGTGGCATGAAAATATGCTCTGATAGCGTATTGCTCGGAGCTTGGTTTTTTGCTCCATACGCAGACGCAAAAACAATAGTCGACGTAGGAGCCGGTTCGGGAATACTCTCGCTAATCGGAACTCAAATGTGCTCCGAAGCAAGCGTTACTGCACTCGAACTCGATTCCGGAGCAGCCGAAGCATCGCGAACAAACTTTGCCGAATCGCCTTTTGCGAACCGCCTCAACGTAGAGGAAGGCGATTTCGCCATGTGGAAACCAAAAGCCGGCATCGACTTGGTTATCAGCAACCCACCATATTTTACCAATGGCGAACGATCGTCTAATAGTGCCCGAGCAACAGCCCGCCATCAAGATGGGCTATCATACGCATCGCTAATGCGCGTATGCTCGCAGTGGCTAGCCGCCGATGGGCACCTCGGTCTTGTTAGTCCTGCCGAATTTGAAAACGAAATCGTATTTGAAGCCGAAATGTCAGGGCTAAAACTACGTCGCCTCCTCCGCATCCGCACATCGCAACGGAAACCGGTAACACGCGTTCTTTTCGACTTCTCCCCCACAGATGGCCCACTCATTACCGACACACTTGAGCTCCGCGGTAGTGATAGCCGACCAACACCGGCTTATGCCACACTTGTAGTAAATTTATATTTGACTTTAAAATGATAAAGAAAACAGACCTAGTGCTCACAATGGGGCAACGCGTCCTCCTCCTCTTCTGCTTATTTTTAGTTTGCTATGTACTGACGATGGCAGGTAGCTATGTACTCGGACGTATACTCGCCCACAATCCGTCAGGAGCTATACGCATTGGAGCTGTTCTTCAAGACGTACTTGCATTTATCATTCCTGCCGTTGTTACAGCACTTTTGGTAACACGAAAGCCAGCCGAATTACTCTGTCTGTCAACCAAGCCCTCGGTTGCTTCTTTATTGTTAGTCGCCATAATAGCCTTTGTATCGATACCGGCACAAGAAGCAGTAATATATTGGAATTACAATATCTCATTACCCGAATCGATGGCAAATTTTGAGGCAATTGCACGCCAATTCGAGGCAAATGCTTCCGATTCTATCAAACTGCTATTGGGCGACACTTCAATAGCGGCTCTAATAGTCAATGTCCTGATTATCGGAATTTTTGCCGGATTCTCAGAAGAAATACTCTTCCGCGGTTGCTACCTTCGCTTGCTCACTACCGGAGGTTCTAAGCTACATCAATATGTGTGGGCGACAGCATTTGTATTCTCAGCACTCCACTTCCAGTTATTCGGTTTTGTACCACGAATGTTGCTAGGCGCTTACTTCGGTTATCTCCTAATATGGACGGGAAGTATTTGGGTGCCCGTTTTCGCCCATGTACTCAACAACACTATGTACGTTATCTCAGCATGGTATCAAGTGAAAGAAAGCGGCATAAGCGTCCTAGATGCCGAGCCAACACTCTACTCTACTCCACTTATCATCGGTAGCGTTGTAGTTACAGCCATCTGTCTCTATGGAGTCAAAAGATTGGCTCAGAGTAAAATATAAACATATTAAAAAGCAAAAAAGGGAGCTAGCGCTCCCTTTTTCATGCTATAATATAATAGTTTAACCCGGGAATTGAGGAAATTTATCAAAATCCGGGTCGCGTTTTTCAAGGAAAGCCTGAGCGCCTTCTTGAGCTTCATCCATTAGGTAATACATCAGCGTTGCATCGCCGGCAAATTCCATCAATCCATGCTGGCCATCGAGTTCTGCATTGAGAGCGCGTTTAATCATACGAACGGCGAATGGGCTGCGTTTGATGATGGTCTGACACCAATCAACAACTTCGTCTTCGAGTTGATCGAAAGGCACAACTTTATTTACAAGACCCATTTCGAGTGCTTCTTGAGCGGTGTAGAGTCGGCAAAGGAACCAAATCTCACGAGCTTTCTTCTGACCGACACAACGAGCGAGGTATGACGATCCGAAACCAGCATCGAAGCTTCCAACCTTAGGACCAGTTTGGCCGAATTTGGCGTTTTCAGACGCGATCGAGAGGTCGCATACTACTTGGAGTACGTTGCCACCACCTACTGCGTAGCCGTTAACCATGGCAATAACAGGTTTGACGAGCGAACGGATAGCTTTATGGATGTCGAGAACATTGAGGCGAGGAGTGCCATCGGCATCGCGATAGCCACCACGCGATTTATAGTGTTGGTCGCCACCCGAACAGAATGCTTTATCGCCGGCACCGGTTAGGACTACTACACGAACTTCGGGAGTGTCGCGGCAATAGTCGAGAGCGTCGAGAATTTGAGCGTTTGTTTGAGGACGAAATGCATTGTATACCTCAGGACGGTTGATTGTTATCTTTGCTATACCTTCGAAAAATTCGAAGAGAATATCAGAGTATTCTTTGATTGTAGTCCACTGACGGGTCATAATATATTGTTTTAAGAGTTATCGTATTAGGTTGAGAGCATCACTCGGCTCTAAAATAAGTCGAAGGATTGATGGTCTTCTGCTATTTAAGAAATTGCTAACATCTACATTTTCGACATTAGCTTCAAAGTAATCAAAGCCATATGCAGCAGCAAGGTGCTCGATAGGGAAGCGAGGAGGCATAGCGAAGTATTCTTCAAGTTCCGGCAATGCTTTGGTAGTGCTAATCATACGGAAGATATCGCCACCTTGGTTGTCGAGCACGACCATCTTAAAAGTAGATGGAATCCCCGAAATAGCCAAAGCGCTAATATCGTAAGCTGCACTCATGTCGCCGGTAATGAGAATTGTAGTTCGACCATTGACCATAGCATCTCCAATTGCAGTAGAAGAAGCCCCTTCGATACCGCTCACTCCTCGATTAGATTCAATACGATGACACGCACCAAATTGAACACTCTGCACATATCTGATTGCACTACCATTGCTTACGTGGAACACGGCTTCGGGAACTGCTTCAGCAAGTTTTTGAATCACAGAAGACACTACAATAGTCTTTGTAAACGATTGCTTTACAACTTCTTTCCACGCTTCTTTAAACTTATGATTACCTAGTGTGGCGATAGCTCTCAGGAAATCAAACGGATTGCAATTGACAGATTCCGAGAGATGTCCGAAGGTATCAACGGCGCAATCATCGTATCCGAGCGATATATGTCGCACGTTTTTGCAGCCACGAATCCACGTTTTGAAGGCGCCCGATACAAGGCTTCCACCGGCTGTTATAAGAATATCCGGTTCGTCGAGGCCGGCAAAAGAAATATGCCCCCACGCAGTATTGCAACGTGCTACATTTGACTGAACTTCAGCATAAACGGCAACTGCCGATTGCTCGTCGAGACGTGCGATAATTTCGCGGTCGGCATCAGAGACGTGCATTCCACCGAGAGCTACTATTATACGAGCATTAACGGGTATTGAGTCAATAATATCTGAAAAATCGGACACCGCAGCCCGTAGCACATTCATCTTCTTAGCAGGGAGCGAACGAGGCGAATCAGTAACTGGAGTCAACGGCGCTTCGAATTGCATATTGATATGCACCGGCCCGGGCACGCCTCCAGTCGCTTCATTAAGGGCATCATTGATAAGACGATTGGCATAGGTAAGATTTCGTTCCGACGAATCATCGGCTATATCGACGCACTTGCGTACTACGGCAGATAATGCCCCTACTTGGCGAATCGTTTGGCTATCGCGCTGATCGATAATATCAGCAGGCCGATCGGCCGTGATGGCGATAAGCGGCACTCGGCGGTAGTATGCTTCAGCCAATGCCGGAGCATAGTTGAGCATTGCCGACCCGGATGTACAAACCATTGCCACCGGACGATCGGAAGCTAATGCAATGCCTAGGGCAACAAATGCAGCCGTTCGTTCGTCAATCACAGGGTGAAGAGCAAAATACCCCGAACGAACGAGAGTGGCGGTCATCGGGGCGCATCGCGAACCCGATGAGACGACCACATCGGAAACTCCATATTTTCGAAGGAGTTCAGCCAATAATCTCGCGGTTGCCTTGTCTATAAATTCCATATCTTTGGAGAAAATGCCAAATTATATATTTTTAAGCACCAAAGTTAAGATTTATTTGTTTATTTTGCAAGTTGAAACGCTATGCACAACAGATTAATTCTACTTATACTGCTTATTACAAGCATTGCTACAGGGTTTGCCAATGAGTCTCCAAAAAGCACAGCTGATTCTTTAAAATTGCTATGCGAATCTGTGCCTACAGCTAAAAAGAAATGGCTTGTATCACGTGTAATCGAGTATTTCGACGACTCGAATAAACCGAAAGAAGATAAGCGATTCGACTTTAGCGTAATCGGAGGTCCGCACTACTCCTCGGATACTAAATTTGGCATCGGACTTGTAGCCGCCGGACTTTATCGCACCGATACGGTAAAAAACGCATCCGACTATCTCACACCGCAGTCGGATGTGTCGTTGTATCTCGACGCAACCACGAGTATGACCTTTGAAATCGGTATCGAAGGGCATCACATAGCTCCGCGCGATCGTGCTCGCCTTATATACGACGTATATTTTGCCACTATTTCGTCTAAGTTTTGGGGAATCGGCTACGACAACAACGTCAACGATTCAAACGAATCAGACTATAAGTATGTCAATCCTCACGCAGAAGCTTGCTATGTGTGGCGCTATGCTCCCAATCTTTATGTAGGCCCCTGTTTAACAATAGACTACATAAGCGGGCGCGATTTTGAAAAGCCATGGTTGTGGCAAGGACAAGATGAGAACACTTTCAACTTGGGGCTCGGGTTCACCCTCCAATACGATACACGCGACTATATAACGAGTGCGACGAAAGGTATGTACATCCGTATCGACCAAATCTTTAACCCACGTTTTCTGCTGAACGACTACGCATTCTCGCTCACATCGCTCGACTTTTCGTACTACCATAAGGCGTGGCGCGATGCAACGTTTGCACTACAGTTTCGCTCACGATTCACCTACGGCAATACCCCTTGGGGAATGCTCTCGACCCTCGGCGGCAGCCACAATATGCGAGGCTACTATGAAGGACGATACCGTGATAAATCGGAAATTGATGCATGCCTCGAACTTCGCCAACATGTATGGCGTCGTAATGGTATCGTAGCGTGGGTAGGAGCCGGCACTGTATTCCCTCGACTTTCCGATTTGAAATGGAATCGAATTCTGCCAAACTATGGCATTGGCTACCGTTGGGAATTTAAAAGCCACGTAAATGTGCGTCTCGACCTCGGCTTCGGCAAAGGTCAGTCAGGATTTATATTTAGCATAAATGAAGCATTCTAAACTACATAAGATATTTTCGCAAGATGGCGCTTGGGCAACATTACAGCTCTGGCTCGTACCTTTATTGCTTATTGTACCTAATATCGCTCTTGATTTCACTGAACATCTCTACACAACAACAGAACGAGTGGTGAACATCATTCTTCCAGTCGGTGTGTATATTCTATTGATGTCGGCATGGCGTCGCAACGGCATCACCACATATTGCCTCTTACCTATAATGGTGCTCTGCGCCTTCCAGATAGTGCTTCTCTTCCTCTATGGCGAATCAATAATTGCCATAGATATGTTCCTCAACGTCGTTACTACGAATAGTCGTGAAGCTGGTGAATTGCTTATGAACCTCCGCACCGCAATAGCCGTAGTCTGCCTACTCTATTTACCACCGTTGATACTTGCCGGAGTGGCTCTCAAACGTCATTCGCGTCTCACAGACAGACAACGTAAGCCCGGACTTGCCATCGGTGCTTTTTTATCGCTCATTGGCATTGCTATAGCATGTACGCCTGACGATTACCAACCAGAGAGACGTCTATTTCCAGTCAACGTAACTGCAAATATTTTCACTGCTGCCGAACGTACTAAAGCAACGATGGCATATATGGACGAATCGGATGCTTACCGATTTGGCGCCAAATCGGCTCGAAATGATAGTGTCCCCGAAATCTACGTACTCGTTATCGGAGAGACATCTCGCGCCGACAATTGGCAAATTAACGGCTACGAGCGTCAAACAACCCCGAGGCTATCACAGCGCAATGGCTTGATTTCATTCTCAAAAGTTCTATCAGAAAACAATACTACTCATAAGAGCGTTCCGCTGCTTTTGTCGCACCTTCGTTGTGAACAATTTGCCGATTCGATTTATTGTGTCCGCAGCATTATCGATGCATTCAACGAGTGTGGGTATGCAACAGCATGGATATCGAACCAGCGTCGCAATGGGGCACTTATCGATTTCTTCGGTAGTCGAGCGGATTATAGCAACTTCATCACCGATGACGGCACTATACATCACGACCTCGACTTGATTCCGTACCTCCAAAAGCAAATAGCGGAGAACCACAATAAAAAGCTTTTTATTGTCCTCCACACATATGGTTCTCACTTCAATTATGTAGAGCGTTATACACCTGAATACGATTTATTTGGCACCTCATCATCGGTAGATGCATCAGTTGAGAACCGACAAGCCCTGGTCAACGCTTACGACAACACGATAGTCTACACCGATGCCGTTGTCGATAGCATTATATCTACAGTAGAATCGACGGGTCGTTCATCGGCTGTGCTATACGTTGCCGACCACGGTGAAGACATTTTCGATGACTATCGTAATCGCTTTCTTCATTCCTCCCCGACTCCTACTTATTGGCAAATACATGTTCCCATGGTTCTATGGTTGTCAGAGGGTTATCGAGCGGCACATCCCGAAAAATATCAGTCGGCACTCGCCAATGCCGATAAAAATATCTCATCGAGTCGCGCAACATTCCACACTTTGATGTCACTAGCAGGTATCGAAGCACCCTGCTACCGAAATAGTGATGCAGTATGTGATTCGACATTCGAATCTTCCGAGCGAATATACCTCAACGACTACAATGAAGCTGTTACTCTTGAGCAGTCAGGCTTTAGAGCAATCGACTTTAACGAACTTTTAAGTAGGAATATCTCTATATAACTAAAAAAGCATAACTTTCTTAAAACATTTTATCATTTCTTTTGGTTTTAAATAAGGAATATTCACTACCTTTGCAACAATCACAAAAAAACAAAAAAGAGAAACCTCAACAAAAAGTATTTTTTAATTCTACCTCCCTTAAGCCTAACCTTATCTGCCTTCGGGCGGCAATACCTATAAACAAAGCATTATGCCTCGCCAACATTTCGACAAACTCGACCTTACAATTTTGAATGCACTCTGCGACAATGCTCGCACTCCATATCTTGAAATCGCACGCGAATACGGTGTTTCAGGAGCAGCCGTTCATCAGCGTGTTCAACGCCTCATATCATCTCAAGTAATCACCGGCTCGCATTGCGATATCGACCCCTCGACCCTTGGATACAATGTAGTTGCCTATGTTGGTCTCAACGTAAAGCCCGGCACAGACATAGAGGACCTCGTACAGAAGTTCAGAGAAATTAAAGAAATCACCGAGTGTAGTATCGTCACCGGACGCTACGATATGATTATCAAGCTCCACGCTCGCTATAACGAGGATATCCTCAGCATCATCCAAGAGCGTATGCGTCCGTTGAACATCGCCTGCACCGAGACAATGGTGTCGTTCAGTGAGCCCATTCGCCGACACCTTCCCATCGAAAACGAGGACTAATATATCCCGCCTCCGTTAGTAAATATTTATAAATAAATGTGTGGCAAAGCCAAACATTTTATGTAAATTTGCGCGGAGAAGCCCGAATTTTCGCGTTTCTGTCAACCAAGACACTAGCGCAATAATCGCGATTCACCAATAATCTAAATCAGAAAATAACACAAAACAAGCATTATGGACATTTCCCATATCGAACACATCGGCATCGCCGTTCCTTCGCTCGACGAAGCTATCCCCTTCTACGAAAATATGCTCGGTTTCAAGTGCTTTGCAATCGAAGAAGTAGCTGATCAGAAAGTGCGTACAGCATTCTTTAAAGTAGGTCAGACAAAACTTGAACTTCTTGAAGGTACAGCCGAAGACAGTGCAATTTCGAAATTTATCGCCGCTAACGGTGGTCGTGGTGGCATCCAACATATCGCATTTGCCGTACAAGACGGAGTAGCCAACGCTCTCGCAGAAGTAGAAGCAAAAGGTTGCCGCCTTATCGACAAAGCACCTCGCAAAGGTGCAGAAGGACTCAACATTGCGTTCCTCCATCCCAAATCAACCGTAGGAACTCTCGTTGAGCTCTGCGAAGACCCCAATAAGAAATAATCTAAACGACTCAAAGAGAGGTAGCATCGAACACTTGTTTCCATGCCACCTCTCATTGTCATTATAATGAATATTATGAGCAGTCAACTCGAAAAAGTAAAAGAACTCATCGAGCTTCGCGCCGAAGCGCGTCTCGGAGGTGGTGAAAAAGCCATCGAAAAACAGCACGAACGCGGAAAATACACCGCACGCGAGCGTATCGCTCAGCTCCTTGACGAAGGTTCGTTTGAAGAACTCGATATGTTCGTTCGTCACCGTTGCACCAACTTCGGTCAAGAAAAGAAATCATTCCTCGGCGACGGCGTCGTTACCGGTTACGGTACAATCGACGGCCGTCTCGTTTACGTTTTTGCACAGGACTTCACCGTATTCGGCGGATCGTTGTCTGAAACAATGGCATTGAAAATCTGCAAAGTAATGGATATGGCTATGAAGATGGGTGCTCCCGTTATCGGTCTTAACGACTCGGGTGGCGCACGTATTCAGGAAGGTATCAACGCACTCGCAGGTTATGCCGAAATCTTCCAGCGCAACATTATGGCATCGGGCGTAGTTCCCCAGATTTCTGCCATCCTCGGTCCTTGCGCAGGTGGTGCCGTTTATTCACCCGCTCTCACCGACTTCACCATCATGGCGAAGGGTATCTCTTATATGTTCCTCACCGGCCCGAAAGTTGTTAAGACTGTTACCGGCGAAGACGTTACTCAGGAAGCTCTCGGCGGTGCAGAAGTACACTCACAGAAGAGCGGCGTTTGCCACTTCGCTGCAGAAGACGGCGAAGACGCTATCAAAATCGTGCGTAAGCTCTTCTCGTTCATTCCCCAGAACAACCTCGAAGAAGCACCTCTGGTTGAATGTAACGACCCCATCGACCGTCTTGAAGACTCACTCAACGAAATCATCCCCGATTCGCCCAACCGTCCCTACGATATGTACGAAGTTATCGGTGCTATCATCGATAATGGCGAATTCCTCGAAGTTCAGCGCGACTACGCTAAAAACCTCATCGTTGGTTTCGCACGATTCAACGGCCAGTCGGTTGGTATCGTAGCTAACCAGCCCAAATACCTCGCAGGCGTACTCGACAGCAACGCATCTCGTAAGGGTGCTCGCTTCGTTCGTTTCTGCGACGCATTCAATATTCCATTGGTTACTCTCGTCGACGTTCCCGGCTTCCTTCCCGGTACCGGTCAAGAATATAACGGCGTAATCCTCCACGGAGCTAAACTTCTCTACGCATACGGTGAAGCAACTGTACCCAAAGTAACTGTTACACTCCGTAAGAGCTACGGTGGTAGCCACATTGTAATGAGCTGTAAGCAGCTCCGTGGCGACATGAACTACGCATGGCCTACTGCAGAAATCGCAGTTATGGGTGGCGCAGGCGCAGTAGAAGTGCTCTACGCAAAAGAAGCTAAAGCAAGCGAAAATCCTGCAAAGGTTCTCGCAGATCGCGAAGCAGAATACAACAAACTCTTCTGCAACCCCTACAACGCAGCCAAGTATGGCTATATCGACGATGTGATCGAGCCGCGTAACACACGTTTCCGCATCATCCGCGCACTCCAGCAGCTCGCCACTAAGAAGGTTGTCAACCCCGCCAAAAAGCACGGCAACATTCCCCTCTAAGCGTAATGAAAAAGTTATTATCAAGCCTCGCTATCGCTTTGATGATGCTCGTAGCAGCTCCCGGCATCTCTGCCCAGAGCCGTGCTGCGCTCCGCATCAACGAAGTAATGGTGACAAACGAAAGCAGCCTCGTCGACGAATACGGTCAGCGAAATGCTTGGATTGAGCTGTTCAACTCTAACTACGCTCCGCTCGAAATCTCAAGCATTTATGTTACCGACGACCCGGCTAACCCCAAGAAGTACCCTGTACCTCTGGGCGATGTAAAAACAGAAATTTCCTCGCGTCAGCATGTGGTGTTCTTTGCCGATAACTTACCCAACCGTGGCACTTTCCACACCAACTTCCTCCTCGAAGAAGGTAAGGAAAATTGGATTGGTATCTACGATGCCGACGGACTCACTCTTATCGATGAAGTAACCGTTCCCGCGACACTCCTTCCCGGTCAGTCGTGGGCGCGCACCGAAGACGGTAAAGGTGAATGGACTGTTCGTACCGGTGGTGAATCTGACTATATCACCCCTTCGAGCCCCAATATCATCAAGGACACCAACAAGAAAATCGAACAATTTGCCGAGCTCGACGGCCACGGCATCGGTTTGACAATCTTGGCGATGGCCATTGTATTTACTTCACTTCTCGTGCTTTGCCTCTGCTTCTACGGTATCGGCAAAATCGGTGGTGCAATCTCGAAACTTAACAAACTCCGCTCTCAAGGCAAGAAAGACGAAGAGGTTACTGAAAGCATCGTATCAGTTGAGCACGACTCAGGCGAAGAAATCGCTGCTATTGTTATGGCACTCCACGAGCATCTTAACGCTCACGACACCGAAAGCACAATTCTCACCATCAATAAGGTGAAACGTGCTTACTCACCCTGGAGCTCGAAGATCTACGGTCTCCGCGAAGTGCCCGACCACAATCGCGCTAAATAATCATCACATCCTAACGAAACAACAATGAAAGAATATAAGTATAAAATCAACGGTAACAACTACACCGTTTCCGTTGGCGACATCGAGGATAACATCGCTCAAGTCGAAGTCAATGGCGTGCCCTACAAAGTAGAGCTCGACCGCGCTAAAGCAACTACCGTTAAGGTTGCTACCCCACGTCCCTCAGCAGCACCTCGCACAGCTTCGGGCGAAAAAGTTATTGCAGCAAACAAACCCGCCGCAGCCGGAGCCGGCTCTGTAGTAGCACCACTTCCCGGTGTGGTTATCTCTATCCCCGTTAAGGTTGGTGATACAGTAGCAGCAGCCGACACTGTTGTCCTCCTCGAAGCTATGAAGATGGAAAACAGCATTCGTGCAGGACGCGATGGCAAAGTTGCATCAATCAACGTTAACCCCGGTGATTCAGTACTCGAAGGCAACGTCCTTATTACACTTGAATAATCAGCTTAATAACGCGACGAATTATGTCTTTCTCTGAATTCCTATATAATAACCTCGTACAGTTCTGGGAACTGACCGGTTTTGCCAATGCAGAGCTTGGCAACTTCGTGATGATCCTTGCCGGCTTGTTCTTTCTTTGGCTGGCAATCAAAAAGAACTTCGAGCCTATGTTGCTGGTGCCTATCGGCTTCGGTATCTTGATAGGTAACATCCCCTTCAACGCAGAAGCCGGCCTCGAAATCGGCATCTACGAAGAAGGCTCAGTCCTCAACATCCTCTATAATGGCGTATCAAAAGGTTGGTATCCCCCGTTGATCTTCCTCGGCATCGGTGCTATGACCGACTTCTCGGCTCTTATAGCAAACCCGAAACTTATGCTTATCGGAGCTGCTGCTCAGTTCGGTATCTTCGGTGCATATATGGTTGCTTTGGCACTTGGTTTCTCGCCCGACCAAGCAGGTGCTATCGCTATCATCGGTGGTGCCGACGGACCTACAGCTATCTTCCTTTCATCAAAACTCGCTCCTAACTTGATGGGTGCAATCGCTGTGTCGGCTTACTCTTATATGGCACTCGTGCCTGTGATTCAGCCCCCGTTGATGCGTCTATTCACCACCAAGAACGAGCGTCTTATCAAGATGAAACCTGCTCGTGCCGTATCGCAGAACGAAAAGATCATCTTCCCCATCGTGGGTATGCTCCTTACCTGCTTCGTAGTACCCTCGGGTATTCCCTTGCTCGGTATGCTCTTCTTCGGTAACCTTTTGCGCGAATGTGGCGTAACATCGCGTCTTGCGAAGACTGCAAGCAACGCCCTCTCGGACATCGTTACCATCCTTCTCGGTATGACAGTAGGTGCTTCGACCCAAGCTTCGCAGTTCCTCACTTCGCAGACAATCTTCATCTTCTTCCTTGGTTTCATGGCGTTTATCTTTGCATCGTCGAGTGGTGTACTCTTCGTGAAGCTCTTCAACCTCGTGCTTCCCAAAGGCAAGAAGATCAACCCCCTCATTGGCAACGCCGGTGTATCGGCTGTGCCTATGTCGGCTCGAATCTCTAATAACCTCGGTCTTGAATACGACCCCTCTAACTACCTGCTTATGCACGCTATGGGTCCCAACGTTGCCGGTGTTATCGGTTCGGCAGTAGCTGCCGGTGTACTCCTCGGCTTCCTCGGATAATAAAAGTATATATCCAATATC
>CAZYYV010000053.1:0-17234 GCA_964651295.1 uncultured Bacteroides sp. | reverse complement strand
CTTTGAGGGGGTAGTGGCCGTTCGGCTGTGTGAGTTCGAATCTCATCTCGGACACGAAAATCCGCTGGTATCATCGATATCGGCGGATTTTGTTGTATATATCCACGATACTCTTATTAACAAAAGCAGCGCATAGCTTTGTGGTTATGTGCTACGATTAACTTACCATAGGAAAACTCGATGAAATTCCTATGGTAGTCAATATAATAAATTGTTAGATCAATAATTTAGCGAGATATTGCCCGGTGATGCTATCATGATTCTGGGCAATGTCTTCAGGTGTACCTGTAGCCACAATATTGCCACCACCTTCGCCTCCTTCAGGACCGAGGTCGATGACGTGGTCGGCGCATTTGACTACATCGAGATTGTGTTCGACTACGATGAGAGTGTGTCCGAGAGTAATTAAGTCATCGAATGCTTTGAGAAGCAAGTGGATGTCATGGAAGTGCAATCCGGTTGTAGGTTCGTCGAATATGAAGATTTGAGGTGCGCTATTGCCTTGCGATAGGTAATATGCAAGCTTCACACGCTGATTTTCACCACCCGATAGAGTAGATGACGATTGTCCAAGTTTGATATAACCGAGTCCGACGTCTTGGAGCGGTTTAAGACGCTGAACGATACGTTTTTCGCAGTTGCCATCACCTTCAGCGAAAAACTCGATTGCATCGTCGACAGTCATATCAAGTATGTCGCTGATGTTTTTGCCGCGATATTTTACTTCGAGTATTTCGCGTTTAAATCGTTGACCGTGGCACTCTTCACATTCGATTGTTACGTCGGCGAGGAATTGCATTTCGATAGTAATCTTGCCTTCACCTTTGCAGGCTTCACATCGACCGCCTTCAGTGTTGAACGAGAAGTAGCTAGCAGGAATATCAAGTTGTCTTGAAAGTTGTTGCGACGCCATTAAGTCGCGTATTTCGTCGTAAGCTTTGAGGTATGTAGCGGGGTTTGAACGAGTAGACCGTCCGATAGGGTTTTGGTCGACGAAGACAACGTCTTGAGCACGCTTCATATCACCTTCAATGCCACCAAAGCGCCCTGGCGCATCACCTTCGTCTTTGTAGTAACGCACTAGTGCGCGGTAGAAAATATCGCGTACAAGGGTTGATTTTCCCGAACCACTAACACCGGTTACACAAGTCATTACACCGAGTGGAAAGTCGACGGAGACATCTTTTAGGTTGTGCTCTACGGCATTTTTAACGCGAATGTAGTCGCGCCATTTACGGCGAGATTTAGGCACAGGTATTGCAAGCGCACCTGTGAGATACTGCATCGTGTAACTCTCTTTGCAGTGGATAAGGTCGTTGGGAGAGCCTTGGAATACAATTTGCCCTCCATGACTACCAGCAGCCGGACCAACGTCGATAATTCGGTCGGCAGCTCGCATTATGTCTTCGTCGTGCTCTACTACGACTACCGTATTACCGATACGTTGTAGTTTTCGTAGCACGCCGATAAGCCGTTCGGTATCTCGAGAGTGGAGTCCGATAGAAGGTTCATCGAGTATGTACAGTGAGCCAACAAGGCTACTGCCTAAAGATGTGGCAAGGTTGATTCGCTGACTTTCACCACCGGAGAGAGTGTTGCTTAGTCGGTCGAGAGTGAGGTAGCTTAGTCCTACTTCGATGAGGAATGTAAGTCGTTTTTTTATTTCGATAAGGAGGCGTGAAGCAATTGCCGAGTCGCGCTCATCGAGCTTGATATTGTTGAACCAATCAAGCAACTGATCAACCGGTTTGGACACGAGCTCAGTAATGGTAGCACCATTGATTTTGACATACGAAGCCTCGGGACGTAGGCGAGAGCCCCCGCAACAGCGACAAGTGGTTTTACCTCGATATCGGGCAAGAATCATTCGGTACTCAATGGCTGCACGCTTTGCAGATACTTCTGCAAAGAAATCGTTTATGCCACGAAGTTTTTTGCCATCGCCTTGCCAAAGTAAATCGCGTTGTTCTTTTGAGAGTTGGATATATGGCGTGTGGATTGGGAATCGGTCGCCGCAGTTGTGCATGAATTCGGTTTGCCAACGGCGTGATGATGGACCTCTCCACGGCGCAACGGCATCGTTGTACAGAGATAGAGTTGGGTTCGGGATAATCAACTCCTCGGCGAAGTCGAGTGTTTTTCCAAAACCTTCGCACACCGGGCAGGCTCCAAGCGGATTGTTGAAGTTGAAAGTCTGCTCTGATACTTCTGCAAATGTAATACCGTCGGCTTCAAAGCGTTTAGAGAAATTATGACGAATAACTTCTCGTTTTTCATTCCAAACAAGAAGAGCGCACTCGCCATGACCTTCAAAGAAAGCCGTCTCGATAGATTCGGATAGGCGCGAAAGTTCATCGCCTTCGTTGCGAATAGCAAGACGGTCGATAAGCAATTCGGGGCAAGGTTCGGTTGTGTCGAATTCGGCAATATCGATAAACTCGTGTTGGGCAGTAACGACACGAGAGTATCCTTCTTTTACAAATATATCTAATTGTTCGCGGATGCTTCGCCCCTCGGGTGTGTGAATCGGTGCAACGACGGCAGCACGACTGCCTTCGGGGTATGATGTGGCAGTACGAATAACGTCTTCAACGGTATGTTTCTTCACAAGTTCACCCGAAATCGGCGAATATGTGTGCCCGATACGCCCGAATAACATACGCATATAGTCGTATATTTCGGTAGAAGTGCCGACGGTCGAACGCGGATTGCGAGTATTAACCTTTTGTTCGATGGCGATTGCCGGCGGAAGCCCCTTGATAAAGTCGCATTCAGGCTTTCGCATCTTGCCCATAAATTGGCGTGCGTAAGCCGACAAACTCTCGACATAACGACGACGACCTTCGGCATAAAGAGTGTCGAAGGCCAACGACGATTTACCCGATCCAGAAAGACCGGTTATGACGACTAATTGATTGCGAGGGATCTCGACATCAACATTCTTTAAGTTGTTGACTCTAGCTCCTTTGATGCTGATATTGGAAACTGCCATTTTAAAATCCGATTTAGCTTACAAAGTTACAAAAAAACGGATAAACGGCAAGGTGTCCAAAGTATCGCAATTATTAAACTTCTTAGAAGTAGTATCCTACAGATATTGATAAGCGATTTTCGTGGTAGCTAAGAGAAGAACTATCCATGTCGAGCATACCGAAAGCGGTACTCAACTCAGCTACCCACTGGCCATAGTAAACGCCGGCACCAATGCGCCACGCAATATCGAAGCGATTCAAGTCGTTCGCGTTGCTGTATAGGTTGGTATCTAAACCGTCGAAGTCGAGGCGCCATTTAGCTTTTATGCCATAGTCGAATTGCGGACCGGTAAAGACATTCAAACCGCCATTATCGAAGAGTGGAATACGGTAGCCAAACGTAAGAGGTGCGCGAAAACCTAATTTTGAGATTGTTACTTCTCTCTTTCGTTGTTGCATCGGAGAGTCGAACGTGGTGTAGCTATCTTTGTAGGTATTGTAGAAAATAGATAACCCTGGCTCGAAGTATATATTCTCAGCAACTGGAATGTTGTACATAGCACCAATACTAAAACCGGGGCCAGAGCCAAATGCGTCGATAGATTCGCCACCTAGTTTTAAATCAGTTGGGAAAGTATGGTCGTAAGATGCGCGTATGCCTATACGGGGAGTGTTGTAGAGCGATGTTTGTGCCGACGCCATTGAAAAGCCGGCAATAAGTATAACTGCAATCGAAAATAATTTTTTCATAGATGTATAGCTAGAACTTTACAGAAAAACGTGTTTTAATCTTATTTATTGTAGGTGATTTCAACCTTTCTCATTTGAATATATCCTTAGCTTTCTGCGGAGCAAGACCTAGTTTTACGGCTCGGTTTGCATCGGCATGAGCTTCGTCGAGACGATATAGGTCGCGGTTAAGTATCGCTCTATAGTAGTATAATTCAGGGTCGGAGTTGTATTTGGCAAGCCCTTCGCTTATTGTTGCCGACGCTTCGCTATATTGGTTTGTGGCTATGTAGCAACCAGCAAGAGTAGCAAAGTATTCTGCTGAAGGATCCTCTGAAATTAGACTTTTGAGATATGGAATTGCTTCGCTATCACGTCCGGTGAGTGAGTAAAGCGTCGATAGAGCTACGGCAGTGTCATGACCTTTTGGTGCGATGCTCTTAAGTATTTCGAAGTCGGTTTGGGCAATTGATGCGTTACCAGAATAGAGCGATATCATACCGCGATAGAACCGAGCTTCTGTATTGAGTGAATCGGCTTCGATTACTGAAGAGAAATCGCGTAAGGCTTCGCTGTCGCGTCCTAGTTTGAGCAATACTTTGGCGCGATTGGAAACTACTGTGCGCATAGCAGGAGCTCGGCGGTGAGCTTCGTCAAGAGTGGCAAGAGCTAAGGAGTCGCGCCCCATATACGAATATATCATGCCGAGATTCGACATCAAAAGAATGTTTTCGGGCGAATTAGGACGTATCGACATTGCGTCGATGAGCCGTGCTGCAGCTTCGGTATAATTACCATCGGCTATGGCTTTATCTGCTTGTCCGCAAAGGAGAAAATAAGGATCTTCTTCGTCATCCGGTACCGACGGCTCTACGGCAATGATACTTAGAGAGGAAACTAAAAGTGCGAAGAGGATAAAGAGTTGTTTCATTATTTAGCAGCTGGTTCGGGTGCGAATTGATTGGGATAGTCGATGTGAATACGTTTGTGAGTGTATGCCCATATAATCAAGAATACACCTAGTGCAACAAAGGGAAGGCTGAGAAGCTGACCCATGTTATACTGCATTGTAGCTTCGAACGCAACTTGGTCGTTCTTAATAAACTCGATTAGGAAACGCGAGCCGAAAGTAACTACAAGGAAGGTGCCGAAGAGCAAGCCCGGACGCTCTCCACAATTACGTTTCCAGTACATCCACATCATCAAACCGAAGAGCGATAGGTAGCAAAGTGCTTCGTAAATCTGTGTGGGGTGGCAAGGCTGGTCGTAATAGAGCTGATGCCACTCGGCCGAACGCACAAATTTAAAGCCCCAAGGAAGGTCGGTGGGATAGCCGAATATTTCAGAATTCATCAAGTTACCGATACGTATCAAGCAACCTACCAAAGCAATAGCCACGGTGAGACGGTCGAATGTCCAAAGCGGATTGCGTTTGGTGGTGAATATCGAGAAAAGTATGATGGAAATAATGATACCAATAGCACCGCCGTGGCTGGCAAGACCACCTTCCCACGTAGCGAGAATCTTCCACGGATGAGCTGAGTAATAATCCCATTGATAAAAGAATACGTGGCCGAGACGCGCTCCGACAATCGTTGCAACTCCTACATAAAGGAGCAAGATGCCAAGCCATTTTTCAGGAGCACCTTCGCGCTTGAACATATTCGAAACTACGTTGTAGCCAATCCAAAAGCCGATGGCAAACATTAAGCCATACCAACGTATGGTGATAAAGCTATCGATAATGGCGGGATTTACATCCCAAGTGATAAATGAGGGTAACATTATTGTTTAGTAGTCTTATCGTTAGAGAAATAATCGGCGGTAGCTTTGCGCACTTTTGGGCTGAGGGCAAGCACAGCTATCATTGTCGGAAATGCCATCAAAGCGTAAAAGAGGTCGCAAGCTCCGACAGCCGCTTCGAGTGGAACAATCGAAAATACGATCAATGAAGCAAGGAAAATCCATGCATAGTAGCGACCATAGCGAGTGCCAAAAAGATAGTTTGCGCAAGTTGTTCCGTAGAATGAATAGCTGAACATCGACGACATCGCAAAGCAAATCACCACACACATAAGTAAAACGTCGCCATAGGGAATCCCAACGGAGAAAGCTTGCATAGCTACCTCAAGCCCCTTGACTCCTTCGACATTAATATCGCCGCAAAGCAGTATGGCAATAGCGGTGAGCGTACACACTAGACCGGAGTCGATACTCGGTCCGAGCATAGCTATAAGCCCTTCACGAACGGGGTGCTTGTTTGTTGATGCTCCGTGCATAATCGACGCAGTACCGATACCGGCATCATTGACAAGTGCTGCTCGACGAGCTCCGATTATGGCAACACCGGCAAAGGCTCCAAATCCGGCTTGCAGATTGAATGCTTCGGTGAAAATACTCTTAAATACGCCGGGGACGCCTTCGATATTCGTAATGATGATGAATAGCACCATCAAGAAATAGAGCCCCACCATAAAAGGGACCATGACGGTTGCCACTTTGGCAATACGCTTGATACCTCCAAGAATTACCACGGCAACTACTGCCGCAATGGCGCAACCGAACAATAGTCGGCATACGCGTATATTTTCAAGTCCGAGCATGCTACCCAAACTGCTAAAAAAGCCATTTGAGGTAATGCCTTCAGGAGTAGTAAACGTAGCCATAAATGCTTCGGTGAGCTGATTAGCATTCATAATGCACATCGTGCCGAAGAGTCCGGCAATAGCAAAAAATACGCCAAGCGGACGCCAACGTCTACCCAACCCCTGCTCAATGATATGCATCGGCCCGCCTTGCGGGCGCCCCAAATCATCCTTGCCTTTATACATAATTGCCAATACACCTTCATGATATTTTGTGGCCATACCTACTAGGGCACTCACCCACATCCAAAATATCGCCCCCGGACCGCCAAGCACCAATGCAATAGCTACGCCGGCAATATTACCGAGCCCGATTGTTGCTGCAACTACCGATGCAAGTGCCTGAACTGATGATATTTGTCCGGTTGAAGAGTCGCCGCTTGGCTTACGACGTAATTCTGCCATCGCTGCCGGCAATCGTCGTAGTGATACCATACCCGATGACAAAAACAAATAAAGACCGCCGCCAATAAGCAGGAAGAATAGCGGATACCCTCCCAGCAAATCTGCTGCTTCAATTATATATTGTCCTAATTTTTCAAACATAACGTACAAAGGTACGACATTTTCGGCGATTAGGCACTACAACGACAACAGATAAAGATTTAAAATGTCAAAATAAGGCCAAAAGAGAGAAGAGATAAAATAAAAGTTGTATCTTTGCATCAAACCAATAAATATTAGTATTGAACAGATAAAGTATTTTAAATAACATATTACTAATTAGCGTTTGCTATTTATTCGAGATACTCCTAAAATTTGGCGATTGAAGTAGTATAGAATAGAATAAGTTTGCGAAACGCCTGCGCTATAGCGTGGGCGGAACTTATCTTCTATACGGGTCACGCCAAATACCTTGGAGTATGATAAGAGCCTTCCACGCTCTTTTTATATACCAAGGTATTTGGTTACCCGTATTCCGAAAAATAGTTCGCGCGCTTATAATAGTGCAGATGAAACACATCGAGTATCAAAATGGTAAATCCACCATTATTATACCCGTTGCAGAAAATTATGGCGATTGCGTAAGGCTGATACGCAGCGACTTTTACCGCCACACGGGCAAACGAATATCACTTATAAAAATGTGGTTATTGACACATCGAGTGCCTATATTAGGTTTTAATTTTTGGCTTCGAATGTCATCATATAAAGGGCTTCTTTATTTGTATAGTCGCTTGCGTTTAAAAAGATACACTTACAAATACGGATTGCAAATTGACCCACGATGCAAAATAGGCTATGGGCTTTACATCGGACACGGATTCGGTACAATAGTCAATCCTACAGCTATAATAGGCAACAATGTCAATCTCAGTCAATTTACTACTATTGGCAGTAATAAAAACCAAGCAGCTGTTATCGGTGATAATGTGTATATCGGTCCGTCGGTATGTTTGGTCGAAAATGTCCACATTGGTAATAACGCAAGCATCGGAGCCGGAGCGGTTGTGGTAAAAGACGTACCGGAAGATGCTACCGTAGCCGGCGTTCCCGCCAAAGTTGTATCAACTAACACCCCCGGACGTTTTATCAATAATCGATGGAATAGTGATTGGAAGTAATGCAGATAGTCTCTTGACGGCGCCACTATAAAACAAAAAAAGGGAATCTTCGGATTCCCTTTTTTGTTGGCTTATATCTTATTAGAATACCTTTACGTTGATGTAACGTTTGGGATTCTGTTTGATGTCGATGAAAAGAGAGTCGAGAGAAGTAATGGTGTGGTTGATGTTGTTGTAAAGTTCGGGGTCGGTGGTAAGTTTGCCAATCGACGATTCAGGATTATTGAGGTTTGCACTCAAAATTTCGAGGTTTGCCATAGTCGCGTTGAGATTTGCCACGAGGCTGTCTACAGGAGCTTCGCGTAGGCGAGCCGAAACGGCAGAGAGGTCGCCAGTGATTGAGTCAACATTTTCGGTAATATTCTTGAAGTCCTTAGCGATAGGCCCCATCTGAGCGAGCACACCGTGGAGAGTTGTGATAGTTGCGTTGAGTTCTGCTGTAAGACCGTCGAGACGCTGAATACTTGCTAGGAGTGCTGGGTCGCCAACGAGAGTGTTAAGGCTAGTGATGAGAGTGTCGATTTTTGGGAAAATCGAGCTTACACTAGGCATTAGATTTGTGGATACAGCATCCATCATGCCGGGTTTGATTGCGCTTGCGATTGTGTCGCCTACATTGTAGAAGCCGTTTGCCGCATTACCCATTTGGATTTCAATTGTAGCAGTGCCGAGGAGGTCGGTAGTCAGTAGAGCCTGAGTGCCTTGAGGTAGACGAAGCTCTTTGTCGAGGCTGAGTTCGACCGCTACGTTTCCGGGGTGTTCGTAGTCATAATTGATTTCACGCACGATACCGACTTTGTAGCCGTTAAGAGTTACGGGAGCCGATTGAGCAAGACCTACAACGTTATTGTAGTTAGCGTAGAAATAATTGGCAGCTTTGAATATGTTTATCCCCTTTAGAAAATTGATTCCAAAAACGAGGATGACCATTGCTAAGATAACGAGAAGTGCTATTTTGACTTCGTTGCTGAGACGTGATTTCATCTTGATTGTTTGCGATTTAGGATGAATATATCTTTAATTATCAAATTATTGTCGAGAGTTGTGAAGGTACTCTTTGAACGCATTAAAAAGAGCTTGCGCACATTTTTGACGACCGTTGTCAGATCCGAGAAAACGTTCGGCATCAGGATTGCACATAAAGTCGAGTTCGACCAGTACAGCCGGCATTTTTGTAGCCCAGAGTACAAGGAATCCAGCTTGCCGTATGCCTTTATCGGCGCGCCCGGCAGTGTTGATAAGTTCTCGTTGAGCCATCGAAGCGAAATCGATACTCTGAGCCATGTTTTGGTTCTGCGTCAGTTCGAATATGATGTACGACTCCGAAGAGTTAGGGTCAAACCCTTGATATGTAGTTGAATAATCTTCTTCGAGCTCGATTACGCCATTTTCTCGCATTGCCACATTGAGGTTTGCCTCGCTCTTGTGAAGACCGACAGTATAGACAGAGGCTCCGTGGATTTTTGCGCGCCCCTTTGTGCGACGATCGACTGAGTTAACGTGGATCGAAATGAAAAGGTTGGCTTGCGCATCGTTAGCTATTTTTGCACGATCGTTGAGCGATACGAAGACGTCTTTATCGCGCGTCATCACCACCTTTACGCTATCAAGCATCGACTCCTTTATGAGCTTTTTGAGCCGTTGAGCCACATCGAGAACCACAGTCTTCTCGTTTTGTTTAGTGCCACGACAGCCAATATCTTTGCCACCGTGTCCGGCATCAATAGCTACCGTGAACTTGGCACTGTCGTCGACTTTAGCCACAGCAACATCTGTCGCGACGAGAGCCGAAGCGATGAAGATTGAACGGAATATGTTGCGTAGCTTTAGCATTACGGTTGCAAAATTACCACTTTTTTGCGCTATATCAGTTGTCTAAAGGTCGAAAAATGTGTGAATTTGGCTAATAAATATACAATAATGGTGATTTTTATGCGAAAAGCGAGGCTGTGTGATTCACAACCTCGCTCATTCATATATACTGATATTGATTATTCAGCTTCAGTTTCAGTAGTTTCGGTTTCTTCGCTTTCTTTTTCAGCAAATTCGGTGAAACCTGCAGCAGTGAGCTGGTTGTACCAGCTGAAGAGTTTGCGGATGTCGGTGGTATATACGCGGTCGCGGTCGTAATCGGTGAGGATTTCGCCGAAGTAGTCGCGGATAGCTTCGTCGTTAGCAAAACCTTTAACGTCTACTGCCTGACCTTGAGTGTGGTCATAAACCATCTGGAATACATTGGGCAGGGGTTCGTCGCCGTGGTCGGTGTACATAGTAATGTCAGCCAACGAGATAACTTTTTCGTGTGGGTATGTAGGAGTGCGTTTTTTAGTCGCAATATTTTCAACGATAAGAGAGTTGCGGCCACGGCTGAGCAACTTGTATAGACCGGGTTTGCCGGTGATAGAAAGGATTCCTTTGATCATTTGTGGGTTGTTTGTTTATTAATTTGTGCAAAAATAAGCAATCTCGATAAATTAGAGTGCGTTTTTACAACTTTTGACTTATTTCAACTTGCCTTTTGCGCCTTTTATGCCGCCCCCGAGAGCGAAGATGTTGGAGTCGTAGCTGATAGTTTTAGAACTTTGATCGCGCTTGCGTTTGAGTGCAAGGCGAACAAGACGCTCCATAAGTTCGTTGAACGGTATGCCAGCAGCTTCCCAAAGGTAGAATGAAAGAGAGCCTGGAATAGTGTTGATTTCATTGACGTAGATAGCACGAGTCTTAGCATCAATCATCATATCGACGCGACTCACACCATGGCAGGAGAGAACTCGGAATGTTTCGCCGGCAAGATGACGGATGCGTTCTGTTTCGTCGGCGGGGAGATCGGCAGGAATACGTTTCTGCGCTGCGTGCATACCGCGGTTATCCTTGCTACCACCCATATACTTATCAGTATACGAGAGAATTTCGCCACTTTTGATTGGTTCTTCGAGTACAGATGTGATGAACTCATCGCAGTCGCCGAGTACAGAGCAGTTGATTTCTTGAAGGTTCTCAACGAGGTCTTCGACGATTATACGAGCAGAGTAGCGCTGAGCGTCGTCGACGCGTTCGAGTAGTTGTTCGCGATTATCGGCACGACCGATACCAACGCTTGAACCAAGGTTGGCTGGCTTAACGATAACAGGGTAGCCGAGACGGTCTTCTATGCGATTGATAAGCTCTTCACGACGGCTAAACCACTGTTTGTCGGTAAACCAAACGTAGTCAACTACGGGAATTCCGTCGGCAGCGAGGATCATCTTCATAGTAATCTTATCCATTCCGTTAGCCGAAGCAAGAGTGTTGCAGCCGGCGTAGGGAAGGCCGATAGTCTCAAGGACACCTTCAAAGATTCCGTCTTCGCCGTTAGAGCCGTGAAGTACGGGGATAGCAGCGTCAAGGGTGGCAAGAACATCGCTCTTGAACATTTTTTTCTTTGTCGCATAGAGGTTGTAGTCGCCGTAGATTGGGCGCATATATACCTCGGTGCATTGCTCAAGAAGAGAAGCTATATTTTTGTAATTCTTTACATCAGTCAAGGCTTCGCCGGTGTACCAATGACCTTGCTTTGTGATATAGATGGGAATTACATTGTACTTTTCGCTATCAATAGCCGCCATTGCTTGGTTGGCGGAAATAACTGAAATTTCGTGTTCGGTGGAACGTCCGCCGAAGAATATTGCGATATTTGTTTTCATTTTATCTTACTTAAATGTATCAGGAAGGTCGTTTTCGTAAAGGACAGTGTCGCCGACTTTAGCCGTTGAAGTGAGCAATTGTTGAGCTTCGGTGAAACTATCAACTGTTTTTATATATTCGGGAGCCATGCCGCCTTCGGTAAGACCGGCAACAATGGCATCACGATTGTATTGACCGACAACGATAGCTATGTCGCAGCTTGTTGCTGCTCGAATGCCGAATTTGTGGTTTAGTTCATACTGCTCGGCTCCCAATTCAATCATACCGGGAGTGATGAGGTATCGTTTGCCTCCGGTCATAGTTGCGAGAACGTCGAGAGCCATTGCAGAACCGACAGGATTGCTATTGAATGCATCGTCAATGATAGTCAGCCCGCCCGGTATACGCTTTATGCTAAGTCGATGTTCTACTTGTTCGATTTTCTCGACTGCAAAGGCGATGCGTTGGTCAGGAACTCCGAGTCGATGAGCGACTGCAACGGCTGCAAGGATGTTAGATATATTACATTCGCCGATAAGACGTGTCGATAGTTCGATTGTGTGGTGGTCGGCTACACGCTCAACAATGAAACGTGTACCAGAAGCAGAGTATTCGATGTTGCGAGCGATGTAGTCGGCTCCATCGGTGTTTTTAATGGCATAACGTATGCACGATGTGTTGCTTACCGGACGGTCGGCGATTTTTTCGAAATCGTTATTGATAACGGCAAATCCAGATGTGGGTATTGCATCTACAAGTTCGAATTTTGTAGCTTGTACGTTTTCTATAGTCTTAAAAGATTCAAGGTGTTGAGGCCCGACAGCCGTAACTATGCCACCTTGAGGGTGAACGAGGTCGCAAATTTCGCGAATATCACCTATATTCTTGGCGCCCATCTCGACGATAAACACTTCGTGGTATGGTTTGAGCATTTCGCGCACGGTACGAACAACACCGAGGGTGGTGTTATAGCTGCCGGGAGTCATTAAAGTTTCGAAATGCTCCGAGAGTATGGCGTGAAGATAGTGCTTGGTTGTTGTCTTGCCATAGCTGCCGGTTACGCCGATTATTTTCAGGTCGGGCATAGCGGCAAGGATACGGGCCGCATCATCGTAGTAGCGTTTTGTGATGTGCTTTTCAACAGGACTAAGTACATAGTTGGCTGCAAGAATAAGAATATGAGAAATGCAGTATCCGCCGAGAAGTGTATCACAAAGGGTAAGAAGTGAAGCATTGAGTTCGCGTTTGCCAAAAAACACAATTGCGATTGCCGCAATAATTGCAGTTATAACAAGCGCGGTATAAAAAATACGGCTAGCTCGCATTGTCATTACCAGCGGCTTCTTGTATTTCTTTTTTGCAAGCGATATGCCGCTGCAGAGGCTGAAAATGCCAATAAAAAGAGCTGACGCAGGTCCGGTAGCAAACGAGGCCAACGCGAGGAAGAATACGAAAATACCGATGAGACGTTTTGGCGTAGTGGAGTCGCCAGAAGTTTTCAACCAAGATTGATATCGTTCGGGACGATAGCTATTCTGCTGAAACATCATCAAGCAGCGACGAAGTTCAACGCTTAAATTAAATATGGCTGCAAGTGCTGCCGTGATGTAGATTGCCAAGTGCATCATTTGTTCGGATTAAGAAAAGAAGCAACGACAGCCTGAGTTTGGGCAGGACGGTCGAGAAATGAGTAGTGTCCGGCTTCAGGATAGCTTACTAGTCCGGCATCAGGGATTAGTCGCTCCATTTTGCGAGCATCACGCAGTGGGGTGGCTGTGTCTTTTTCGCCCCAAATAAGAAGTGTAGGGGCTTTGATTGACGAAAGTAGTGGAGTGAGGTCTTCGTTTACAACCCGACTCATAATGGCTCGCATCTTAGGCGATGCGGCAGAGTAGTCGGAAGAACCGGCTTTACCACGCCAACGGTCGATAATTTGAGAACCGCGAGTTTTACCGACAAAAAGCGGAATGAGGTGTTTTGCGGCTTTGAATGTATATACTTTTACATAGTAGTGCAGGCTTCGACGAGGCTTAATGCCGGCAGCATCGACGAGGATTAACTTGTCGACGGCGTTGCGCGACGCATACATAATGCCGATACGACCACCGAATGAGTGGCCGATAAGTGAAGGTCGCTCGATGCCGAGACGATGTACAAATTCTTCGATGCACTCAGTATATTGGTCGACACCCCATACCTCAGCCGGTTCGGTGGAATCGCCGAATCCCGGTAAATCGAGATTGTATACTGTTGTACCTGAGCCGCAAGCCGCTTGCGCAAGAAGAGCTACAGTTGAAGCTTTGCAGCCCCATCCGTGCATTACGATAACGGCACGAGGCCCCACTCCCGCAACGTAGTAGCGCATTTGTACGCCTCTGATTTCGATAGTCTGTTCCATGTAAATAGTAAAACTCCTACAAAATTACTCAAACTAGCCGGACTAACGAAATTTTTATCGAACAAAGCATGCAAAAAATTGAAGAGAAATCCTTTCGCTGTTTGTTTAGTGGTATGCTTAATCGGTTTTGTAGTCTGTTAAAAAACTAAAAACAGAATTATAAATCGTTGGTGGTGCATTTTTTTTGCTTAATTTTGCAGCCATCGAGCCAAATTGGCATAAACATAATTAATATCAATCTAAATTCTATTTCGCCTATCGATATACATCTACTCTAATCAAAAAGAATAGAATATGCGAAATTTGCAGCTTACCGACGAACAGTTGGTTTCGGCTTATGCTAATGGTGATAATGAGGCTTTTGATGCCTTGTTGCTCCGCCACAAGCAGCGTTTATTTAGCTATATATATCAAATGGTACGCGATAGTGACTTGGCGGATGATATCTTCCAAGAAACTTTCGTTAAGGCTATCACGACTATAAAACAAGGTAGATATAACGACCTTGGAAAATTTTCTGCATGGCTATATCGTATAGCTCGTAATCTTGCGGTTGATTCGTTTCGCGCAGATAAATCAGAAGGGCTCGTGTCGACAGACGATGCCGGATACGATGTTTTGAATCGTCGAGAATTAGCCGAGGATACTATTGAAGATGCGATAGTAGACTTGCAGATTGAGGAAGATCTCCATCGTTTAGTTGAGGAATTGCCCGATTTGCAGCGTGAAGTACTAGTAATGCGTTTTTATCGCGACCTTTCGTTTAAGGAAATCGCAGAAATAACAGGCGTGAGCATTAATACGGCTCTTGGTCGTATGCGTTATGCAATACTTAATCTTCGTCGCCTTGCTAAAGAAAAAGCAGTCTGCCTTACGAGATAATTTTGCAGTTTAATAATTAATTGTTAACTTTGCTGAGTAACAAATAGTTTTACAGTTCTAAATGACTATGCAACACGTTCTCAAAACTGATGGTTTCAGTAGCACAGCTCCTCCAGGCTGTGCAGAGTAGTGTTTTTCATAGTTTTTTCTTCCAACCTTCAATTACAAAATCACTTCGTTGGCCATTGGTGTGTCCAGGTCGGCGGTGTGAAAGCGTACATTGACGTGTTGGAATTATTTTTTTAATCATTTATAAAACTGTAAAATTATGAATAACAAAACAATCATAGACGAAATTGTCGTCCCTTATCACATTATGAATTCCGACGAAGATCAAGCCGTCGTTATCGATCTTGGCGTCGGATGTACTCGTAAAGGCGAATTAATCATATATGCAGAATATACAGATTACGAAAATCCTCGATACGACTGTGTTACTTGGGTTGCCCTTTCGAATTTCGAAGCACGTCGACTAGCTCGACGTCTTGATGTCTCCATTGTAAAACTACCGGCATTTATTAGCGATAGTATGGACGAGTGGAATTGCATTATCAATCCGACACTTAGTCAGGTGCGCGATTGTTTCAAAGAAATAACCGAAAGTCTCCTCGATGAAGGTTCTCGTTTCAGAATTTACCGCACAATCGGCTATCACAATTTTATTTGTTGCTAGTAGTTAAGTATAAAAAACGTGGCCGACACCTATCAGCCACGTTTTTTTAAATGCGATTTATACTTTGATTTATTTACGGCGCTTGGTAGGGTCGCAAGTAAGGCCGACTCCAAGTTTTTTGAATATCTTATGGTCGATTTCACCCAGCATTACAGTTGAGTGCATTTGGCAACCATTGAGTTCCGGCAATTTTTCGAGTGCGCGGCGACAGTTGTCGTCGTGGGTACTCAATACAGAAAGTGCCACGATAACTTCGTCGGTGTGCAAGCGAGGGTTGAGGCTACGTAAATAGTTGATTTTCGTGTTCTGAATAGGTTCGATCAGGTTCTGTGGGATCAACTTAACCGAGTGGTCGATACCGGCAAGATGCTTGAGAGCGTTGAGAATCAACGCAGCACTCGGGCCAAGTAAGTCGCTCGTTTCTGCAGTAATGATAGTGCCGTCGGCGAGTTCGATGGCAGAACACGGCGCACCACTGCGTTCGGCTCGTTCGCGCGCAGCGACGGTGGTTGCTCGGAAAGATGTATCAATCTTTGCTTGTTTTAGAAGCAATGAAATCTTGTTAACTTCACCTTCGTTGTTACTACCAAGTGCATATTGGTCGATGGCATTGTAGTATCGACGGATAATTTCATCTTTTGATGCCTTGCAGCAGATTTCATCGTCTTCGATACAGAAACCGACCATATTTACCCCCATATCGGTAGGCGATTTGTATGGATTTTCGCCGTAAATACCTTCAAAAAGGGCGTTGAGGACGGGGAAGATTTCAATATCGCGATTATAGTTAATAGCAGTCTTGCCATACGCTTCCAAGTGGAATGGGTCAATCATGTTGACATCGTTAAGATCGGCAGTAGCAGCTTCGTAAGCGATATTTACAGGATGTTTAAGAGGCAAGTTCCAAACGGGGAATGTTTCAAACTTAGCATATCCTGCTTCGATGCCTCGCTTGTGTTCATTGTATAGCTGGCTGAGGCATACGGCCATTTTGCCGCTACCAGGGCCGGGAGCAGTAACGATGACGAGAGGACGAGAAGTTTCGACATAGTCGTTGCGTCCGAAACCGTCGTCGGAATCGATCAAATCTACATTGGTAGGGTATCCCTCGATTGTGTAATGATAGTAAGTAGTGATACCCATACGCTCAAGACGCTGACGGAATGCCATCGTGTTGCTTTGACCGTTAAAGTGGGTGATTACTACAGATCCAACGAGGAATCCTCGCTTCTGAAATTCCTCACGAAGACGGAGAACATCCATGTCGTAAGTAATTCCGAGATCTCCGCGCATCTTGTTTCGCTCGATGTCAAGCGCACTGATGACGATGACAATTTCTGCCTGATCGCTTAGTTGGCTGAGCATTCGAAATTTACTATCAGGCTGGAAGCCTGGTAGTACACGACTGGCGTGATTATCGTCAAATAATTTGCCTCCAAGCTCGAGATAGAGCTTGTTGCCGAACTTCGCGATACGCTCCTTGATATGTTCGGACTGGATTTTGAGATATTTCTCGTTGTTAAAACCGCATTTCATATGTAAACCATATATAATAACGGGTTACAAAGTTAGCGTTTTTTGCCCAATTCAACAAATTTCGGAGTATGGAATTATTGAAAATTCCGATTTGAAAACCATATGTCAAATTTGCATGTTTGAATAATACTTTGTACATTTGCGTGAATTAAAGTCGTGATATATGTACGA
>CAZYYV010000052.1:0-17408 GCA_964651295.1 uncultured Bacteroides sp. | reverse complement strand
GTCCACTAAAACGGTTTGCTATTTTTCAAAAAAAATCGCATCCGGTTGCATGCTTGACAAAAAATAATTAACTTTGGCGAAGCTAAATCTTAAAACTAATACTAATATATGGAACTACCTTTTGCAGAATCTTGGAAAATCAAGATGGTTGAGCCTATCCGCATGAGCACACGCGAAGAACGCGAACAATGGCTCCGCGAGTGCGACTACAACGTGTTTATGCTCCACTCCGATCAAGTTTACATCGACTGTATTACCGACTCGGGCACCGGCGCTATGAGCGATCGTCAATGGGCTGCAATGATGACCGGCGACGAAAGTTATGCAGGCGCATCATCGTTCTTCCGCCTCAAAGAGACAATCCAACGCATTACCGGTTTCGACTATGTGATACCTACACACCAAGGTCGAGCTGCTGAAAACGTACTTTTCAGTTTCCTCGTTCACGAAGGCGACTATATCCCCGGTAATTCTCACTTCGATACAACAAAAGGTCATATCGAGAGCCGTCGCGCAACCGCTATCGACTGCACTATTGACGAAGCAAAAGACACCCAACTTATCCACCCATTCAAGGGTAATGTCGACTGTGCGAAACTCGAAAAAGTACTTATCGAACACGGCGACAAAGTTCCTTTTGTAATCGTAACAATCACTAATAACACAGCCGGTGGTCAGCCCGTTTCGATGCAAAATCTTCGTGAGGTGAGTGCTCTCTGTGCCAAGTATGGCAAACCTCTTGTTTTCGACAGTGCACGTTTTGCCGAAAATGCCTACTTCATCAAGACTCGCGAAGAAGGCTATGCCGACAAAACTATCAAGGAAATCACTCGCGAAATGTTCTCGCTTGCCGATGGCATGACAATGTCGGCAAAGAAAGACGGCCTCGTTAATATGGGCGGTTTTATTGCTACCAAGCACGAATCATGGTATGAGGGAGCCAAAGGCTTCTGCATCTGTTTTGAAGGTTTCGTTACCTATGGCGGTATGAACGGTCGCGACATGGATGCTCTTGCTGTCGGTCTCGACGAGAACACAGAGTTCGATATGCTCAATACCCGCATTCGTCAGGTGCAGTATCTCGCATCTTTGCTTGACGAATACGGCATACCCTACCAGCGCCCCGTTGGAGGTCATGCCATCTTCCTCGATGCTGATAAAATTCTCACACACGTACCCAAAGAAGAGTTCCCGGCACAGATGCTCACAGTCGAGCTATATCGTGAAGCCGGCATACGCGGTTGTGAAATCGGCTACATACTTGCCGACCGCGACCCCGTAACACGCGAAAATCGTTTCGGTGGCCTCGACTTCCTTCGTCTTTGTGTTCCTCGCCGCGTCTATACCGATAATCATATGCGTGTAATTGCAGCTGCAATCAAGAACGTCTATGACCGTCGTGAAAGCATTACTCGTGGTCTTAAAATCACTTGGGAAGCTCCCCTACTCCGCCACTTCACAGTGAAACTCGCTCCTGCCGACGAATAATCTAACAAACAAATATTTATCCCCGCATTCAAAAAGAGTGCGGGGTATTTTTTAGCAAATGGTTAGTCGTTTTATTGTATTTCTATTGTAAGACTAATCAAATAACCGACTCCAAGATTTTCAGTTGGCTCACAAGAAGCGACTCTAGCAAAGAATGCTTTTCGATGAGCTCGTTCGTACTCAAACATCTCATCGGTACACTCTTCATCGGCTTCAAACTAACAACGGAATTTGTACGAAGTGAGACTTTGAGTATTTGAAATAAATTTAATAAATATCAGTGTGTCTAATTTACACTTCGTTAAGCGGGCGACGGCGCGGATTTTGCTTTTGGAAAGCAGATGGAGTAAGCCCTGTTACGGCTTTAAACTGACGCGAAAGATGTGCAGCACTCGAGTAGCCAACAATATCTGCTATTTCTTCAAGTGAATGGTCGGCATAAACTATCAACTCCTTGACTAGCTCAACTTTCTGGGCAATATGATATTTTTCGATGGTTCGTCCTTCTAATTGAGAGAACAGACGACTGACGGAGTCAAACGATACTCCAACTTGTTCTTCAATGCATGCCGACAATTTAAGTCTACACTCTTTTTCATCGCGGACATGATGGATTACAGCTAACTTAGCTCGTTCAACAAGTGCTTGAGATGGGTTATCAAGACGTTCAAAGCCATCTTCAACTAATGCAGCATCTAGAATTGCTAAATAATCCGAATCAAGATCTCCAACAATATCGGCAAGTCCGATTTCCACATTGCTATATGGTATGCCAAGACGGTCTAGTGTAGCGCAAACAGCAGCCACACAATGCCGACACACCATATTCTTAATCATTATCCTCATCAGTCCTTATATTTATAATGTAAGGTAAATAGCGCCACCGCAGCAATTATTGCACACGGAACCCCAACTAATGCTGTTGAAGCTACACCAAAACCCTTGCTAATTACCAATCCTCCGAGATACGCAGCCATCGCATTCGAGACGTTAAATGCAATCTGTATGCCTGCTCCACCAAGCATTTCGCCTCCTTTAGCATATCTAACAATGATATATTGGAGTGGACCTCCAAGTCCGAAAAGACATCCGGTAGCGATAAATGTAAGTATCGGCATTGGCAATTTATGTCCTACGCTGAGATAGATTAGCGGCATAACCAATACAATAAGCACTGCAATCCATGCCGTAACAAGTGATGCCGAGTACCGGTCGGCAAGCTTTCCGGCTACAATATTTCCTACCACCATACCTACGCCGGCTATCATCATAATATAAGTCATAGCAGCGCCGGTAAATCCGCTTAAATCGGTCATTATCGGCTCGATATAGCTAAAATAGGTGTAGACTCCGGCTTGACCGAAAAATACACCGGCATATATCAGCCATGGTTGTGCTTTGGCTAAGAATCGGAATTGACCTTTCAATCCGGTATCGGGTGATGGCTCTAATTCAGGCAAATAGATACGAGTCCCCAAATACGCTAAGACTCCAAATAAAGCAACAATAGCAAAAGCTAATCGCCACGACATCAATTCGCTGACAAGAGTAGCGCAAGGCACACCTACAACGTTTGCAATCGTCATACCTCCCACCATAATTGCCACAGCCGACGCTCCACCTCCCTTCGTGGCAAGACGCGCACAGACTATCGCTCCGGCTCCGAAAAATGCTCCATGAGGCAATCCGGCGACAAAGCGTGAAATCAAAAAAGTGATATAATCGGGAGAAAGAGCCGCTGCTGCATTACCAATAGCAATGATAGCAGAGAGCAATACCATCACTCTCTTAAGCGGCCATCTGCGCAATAGTAATAAGCCCGGCGCTCCGATTGCAACTCCGACAGAATATGCCGAAATGAAGTGTCCGGCTTCGCTGATACTTATATTAAATGCTTCTGCTACATTGCCGAGAATACCCATCATGGCAAATTCGGCAATTCCAAGAGCAAATGTACCTACTGCAAGTGCTAATAAAGCGAGATTCATAAATCAATAACGATTCCTGTCTAAAATCGTAAAGTCATCGGCATCGTGGCTCACTGGGAAACGTTGCCGGTATTCATCTTGTTTTGCACGACTTACTTCTGCCATAATAAACGGACCAACCTGAGTGCCAATGGGTTGACCGAGGTAGTCATAAATCCTTGTCAAGCCTTCAAAATCACCAAACTTATCGCTACCACCACGATTGGCTCCCACAACGACGGCTTGATTTTCGATTGCTCGAGCTATTAGAAGATGTTCGAAGGCATATGCTCGGGCTTGAGGCCAATTAGCCGCCACCAAAAGCATATCGTAGCTATTTTCTTTCGATCGGCACCATACAGGGAAACGAAGGTCATAGCAAATAATCATAGCTATATTCCAGCCTCGGAATCGAACAATAGGCATCGACTCATAGCCTGCTCGAAAAACACTTCCTTCGTTCGAACGCGAGAAAAGATGATGTTTATCATAGAACGTTTCTTCGCCCGACGGCTCGATAAAGAAACCTCTATTATAGATGTGTGGCGGCGTAGATGCAAGGAAACTACCTGCAATAGCAACGCTATGATGCGCCGCCAACTCTTTGATTCTATCTATAGTAGCCCCGGTATTTCGCTCTGCCAAGCTACGCATTTGGTCGACATCATCGATATATCCGGTAGAGAATAGCTCGGGAAGAACAACGACATCCGTACCGAGGGGCAAGTGCTTCAATGCGACCTCGACGGCATCGAGGTTTGCTTCTCGATTGCCCCACTTAATATCGTGCGGCAAAGCAGCTACACGAAGTATGTTTGACGCTGTACTCATTCAGTAGTGAACTTATCGGGATTTATCCCCTTAAAAGGTGAGTAATAGTCTTTGATTGCTCGCATATCAGCTTCGACATCTCCGGTCGGTTCGAAAACTTTCTCAATCAAGATACGACGATGCTCACAGTCGAGTACTCCTAATGCAATAGGTACTTCGGCTTGACGCGCCATGTGTAAGAAACCGGTATGCCAATTTGCTGTACGACTACGAGTTCCTTCAGGGGTAATAGCTATAACAAGGCGCTCCGACTGTTTGAATTTTTCAACCATCAATTCAGTCAGAGAGCCTTTTCCAGGCTTTCGTCGAGGCACTGGCACTCCGCCAATTGCTCGAAAAAAGCATCCCATCGGCCAGAAAAACCATGTATCCTTCATTAGGAAGCCTGCCTTACGACCGACAGAGGTGTAGGCAAGCTCCCCGAGAATGAAATCCCAGTTGCTCGTATGTGGAGCAACACAGATGATACATTTAGGATAATCCGGAATGGTGATGCTCACCGTCCACCCAAAAAGGCGAAGTAAGCGTCCGGATAGATTCATTAAGCTACTGTTTCTTTAATTGTTTGACGAACTTCTTCGGGAAGTGCGGCATTCATTTTCTTTACGAGAGCGAGCACATCGTTGTTGAAGTCGGCAACGAGTTTGTTATACGCTGTTGCGAAGTAAGCGCGACGATCTTTACGATATTCGTTTTTCGATTCGAAGTCACGGGGGGCTTTATCATAAGAGATGCCAACTCGTGCGATAGCGCTGCACTGAAGAGATGCAATTTCGGTAACGATTTCACTTACTTTGTTGCCATCGATTGCGGGAAACGCAACGTGAGCGAGGATGATTTCTGATGCGAGAGCGCCGCAAGCATTGCGGACATACTTTTTAAGTTGACGTTTTGTTGCCATAGTGTTGATGTGATATGATTAAAGGGTTAATAATTGCTTTCTTAATGCGGGGAGAGTGGGTGGGATGATTATCGAATGACGACGAACCGTCATAAAGTGCGTCAGTTGTATCGGCAATTCAATCGACGAACCGGTTACTCGTGTCATTATATCTATGTGCTTGGCCGGATGTCCGGTAGCAAACACCACTTTCGGTACTTTCGTACTTACTTCGGACGTTGCAGCATAAGCTACTGCACCATGAGTATCGATTGTATAACCGGCATCACGTCGCAAACGATTAATCGTCGCTGCAATAACATCATTTGCCACCGGAGCAGCGGCTTTTATATCGGCTCTCATTGCGGCAAGATCACCGTTATAGAGATGTTTTAATCTAGGCCAACCGGATGGATATGACATATCGATTGACGGGGCAAAGGTTCGCAACGGCTGTACTTTCTGGGGCGTATCATCGCCACCATCCATCAATCGGCACAATTGATTGTTGGAATTCGTTGCGCCTATGATACCGCCAATAGGCAAGCCCATTCGTTTTGCCATAGCTGTGCCTACCAAGTTACTAAGATTACCACAAGGCATCGAATATACTGCCTTGTCGGCGTCCGTTACGCCTAGTGCTTGTAATCGAGAATAGGCATACATTGCAAATGTAATTTGCGGTATCAAACGAGCTATATTTATCGAGTTGGCACCGGTAAGACGAAGATGAGAAAGCGATTCATCCGCCATTGCCATAGTTACTAGGCGTTTGCAATCTTCGACACTTCCAGCAACTTCTATGGGGTGAATATTTTCTCCCAAACCGGTAAACATCGACGTTTGAGTCGAATTGAGGTAACCTTTCGGATATAGCACGCATACCTTAATGCCGTTGAGATGATAGAAACCATTCGCTGCAGCTGCACCAGTATTACCGGTTGTAGCTACAAGTATTGTTCGAGCTGTATCTTTCTCTCTTCCATCAAGATACTTCATCAAACGAGCCATAAATCGCGCGCCATAGTCCTTGAATGTGAGAGTTGGCCCATTGAATAGTTCGAGAACGAAAACATTGTCCGGCATTGCTACAAGAGGTGCATCAAACGCAAACGATTCATCAACCATCGTTTTGAGCACATTGCCGGGAATATCATTTGCAAAGAACGAACTTGCCACTACATAGGCAATCTCGCGGAGATTCATTTCTCCGATATTGTTAAAGAGTGCCCGCGGTATGGTGGGGATGACTTCCGGCATATATATACCTCCGTCCGGCGCCATACAGCGGTTAACCGCCTCTACAAGCGAGACGGGGCTATCGTTGGACTTAGTTGAGATGTAACGCATAGTCGCTCGTTTTCACTCAAACAATTTCAAAACAAAGAAAGTTGCGCATCATTTTCTGGTTTACGAGCCTTCTTCGGTGGTTCTTGATAGCCAAAATCTGCGTCTGACGACAATAGTGGACTAACTTCTCCTGGAAGTGGCTCGGATACAAACCAATCCGGACACTCGAATTCATCTTCTATTGCTGCCATATCATCAGCTGAGAATCGTCCTTTCGATGGTTCTTCTTTCTCAACCGGAAGCGAGAATAAGCCATCGTCGTGCTGAACTGCATGACGAGCTGCATCTTCTGCTGCTGCGAGTTGCTCTCGAAGTCGCTTATTGCTTTGCTTGAGTTTAGCGATTTTATCGTCTCGTTTGCGGATTAGATCTTCGACTTTTGTCATTTGCAATTGCAGCTCCGATACACTGTCGATGATTTCTTTTGCTTCTTGGAGCGATTTTTCTGCAGCCTGACGCGATTCTCGTTCGGTAGCAAACTGGTTCTGCATATCGTTGTACATCGCCTGGCTCATTTCTTGCTGTGTTCGGATATCTTGAAGTTCCGTTGTAACACGTTGTACCTCAGCTTGCGCGATTTCGGCAGCTTCTTTTGCAGCTTTAGTCTCTGCCTTAGCTCTTTCAGCTTCGTTATTGGCAGCCTCAAGTCCGGTTCGCATTGCTTCAACGTCCGTTTTAGCAGCTGCGAGTTCGTTTTTGACAGCTTCGAATTCAGCAATAGGAACGACGTCGACAGGGACATCGGCAGGAGCTGGAGCACCGGATGCGAGTTGAGCTTTAAGTGCTTCTATCTCCTTCGACATATCTTCAACAACTCCGGGCTGAATATCAGCTACTTTGAGCTTATTGAGAAGACTACGATTTTCCAATTGGTACTGTTCTCGTTCGGCTTCCACCTTCTCAAGTTGGCTTTCAAGGTCTTTAACGCGCTCATCGAGAGCTCTTCGACGACGATCGGCACTGAGTTGCTGTTCGCGCAAGGTGGTACGTTGCTGCTCAATCTGCTGAATATCGGCACGAAGGCGTTCGCTTTCGCGACGTGCTCCATCTGCTGCCGCACGTAACTTGGCTTCTGCATAGTTTTCTGCCTTGGCAACCAAACCATTGAGATAATCATCAACGCCTTTATCAATTGCATCAGCAAGGAGTTTCGCCTGAGCGTCAGAATCAATACTCTGCTTGATAAAGTCCGGCAACGAACGATTGAAAATAGCTACAGCGCCATCGTAGATGCGCGCTTTCATATCAGAATCTACGACGGGCATAGGAGGCAACTCCGGTTGTTCGGTTTTATCTTCTACTGCAGTTTGAGTAGTCGACTGTTCTTCGACGTTGTCGCTTACTTCAACATCGTCATCACTTTCTATATCGTAATCGTTATCCGGACCGAAGCCGAATGCGTTTTTTAGTGCACTGATAAAGCTCATGGTATAATATCTGAGTTTGAAGGGGTTTCTGATTGAGTAAATTCGGGTTTAACCACAATGCCAAGACCTGAGCGGCCATTTATGGCAATCGAGAGGGGTGAATCGAAGCGAACTATTCGCACCAATTCGTCTTCATATACAGCAGGTAAGCTGCTTAGGTAATTGCTATCTACATAGCCATTTCCACCGACATTATCGACTGTGAAATAGCCGACTCCAAATGAAGTGAGATTCTGGAAGAAGTGTGTGCCTTGACTCGGCTCAATTCGATACGAACCAACTGCCGCTTCGACTATGATTCTAGCAGCGGAAATATCTGCCCAACGAACCGGAATGCCAAGTGCGGAGTCGGACGAGCCCCACCGTCCGGGGCCGATAAGGATATATCCTTCACCTGCAGCAGCAAAGCCGGAATTAATATGACGAATGACCGGCACTGTTGCTTGGTTGTTAAGCGAATTGAATGTCTCGGGTTTTACATAGACTATCGTACGAACGCCCTCTATCATTCCGTTGCCAAGTGCTGTATTAGTCCGGAGAATCAGTTCTTCATCGGGGCGTTCAAGTACTTCGTCGTTTATGAGGTTTTTCTTATCGATAATCGGACGAATTTGCAACCAATAAAGATGTCCTTTGACACCTTCGCGAGTCGGAGATAACGCTATATTGCCTGCAAATTCGATTTCGATGGGACGTTGCATCGCCATTTGCCCTTGGCAAAGCATAAAGTCGAGGGCTTCGGCAAGCGGCAATGCCTTGTCGCGCAATATATTGGCAAATGTAACTACTCGACGACAACGGCCTTCTTCGTAGTCTTTAAGCACGCCATCCATAGCATCGTAGCTCGATACCATCATTCGCAACGCACCGGTACCGGCAAAGTCTTGCACGTTTTTTTTCACGAGGTTGGCGCCTTCGTCGAACTGCACCGAGAAGTTTTCTGCCATATCGGGAGCGAGGGCAAAAAGCGAAGTCTGAGTATCCCGTAATGCTAAGTCAAGAGTCGATGTCTGGAGTACGTGTTCGGGATGACGAGGTGAAAAACGAAGTCCTCGTCCGCCATCTACGATATACTTACCTAATCCTACAGCCAATTCGACAACTCCGTCCTCTGGTTGCTCGTCGCCTAGTGGATAGTAGTTAAGCGAACGACCGACACCGGAGTACGACGGGAAATAATAGCCGTTGCGATCCTCTCCAACAACTTCTTGAATAATTACCGCCATCTTTTCTTGGTCGATAACGTTGCTTGTAGCTGTCATATAGCTCTTGCTGGCTGCATAGAATACCGATGCGTATACTGCCTTGATAGCATCTGTTAGCCAACGCAAACGAGAATCGTTATCATCGCTAAATGGCACCATATATGTGGCATATATACCGGCAAATGGCTGATAGTGCGAGTCTTCAAGCAACGACGAGCTACGCACGGCCAAAGGTCGGTCGACCACATCAAAAAGAGCGATAAGGTCTTCACGAACTCTATCGGGCAATTTGGCTGCAAGAAATGCTTCGAGGATTTCGTCATCGGAAGCATTGCTCAACGCCAAGGGGTACAAGCTATTCGATGCCATAAACTCATCGAAGATATCGGTACACAGTACAACTGTACGTGGTATCGATATGGTCAAGCCGTAGTAGTTGTCGCAGATAGGGTTCTTCTTGATAATACTATCAACAAATGCCAAGCCTCGACCTTTGCCACCAAGACTACCCTGCCCTATTCGAGCGAAATTCGAGTAGTAGTCAAATCGATCTTTTTGGAAGATTGCTACCACACCGCGGTTTTTCATCTTGCGATACTTAACGATAAGGTCGAAAAGCAATTGCTTTACTGCCGGAGCTTCTTCAATACCGGTGAAACGATGACGCTGCACCACGTCGGCTATTGGGAATAGCGCTCGAGAGTATAGCCAACGAGAGATGTCGTTACGTGACGCATGATAGTAAAGCGACTCTGCAGGTATATCGAATATCCGCTGTTGCATATCTTTAAGATTGCAGATAGTCATTATCGGCTGCAAGTCTTTGGGGTCGCGAATGATAAAGTCGCCGAACCCGAAGTTGTCCATAATAGCATCTCCGAGGTCGACTGGCAATTTCTTTGAATTTTTATCTATAAAAATACCGCCAAACTCGTCGACAAACTGTGCATTCGATGCTTCCGACGATTCAACGATGATGGGCAAATACGGGTCTTGCTCTCGAAAATATTTGGCTAAGCGAATTCCGGCTGACGAATCTTTTACTCCTTCGCGTGTAAACGATACATCAGTGATTACACCTAGCATTTTCTTGCCATATTTCTCATATAGTGCAATAGCTTCCTCGTAGTTACGAGCGAGCATCACCTTGGGACGGCCTCTCATTCGAAGCATCTGTTCGTGCTGATTCAGAGCCTCTGTCGAGAAGAGTTTCGACTGTTTGAGGAGAAATTTATATACGTGAGGAAGCACCGACGAGTAGAAGCGCACAGAGTCTTCTACCAATAAAATGGCTTGAACTCCTACCTCAGTTATGTCTTCTGCATTAAGTTTATCTTCAAGCAGTTTGATAATTGCGAGAAGAAGGTCAACATTTCCAAGCCAACTGAATACATAATCGACGTTTGAGAGGTCTTCCATCGCCAAACGGCGCGACACTTCTTTACTGAATGGAGTCAACACCACTAAAGGCACATTTGGGAATTCAGCTTTCAATAGCGCTGCACCTTCGAATGTATCTAAGATTTCTCCACCGGGCATAGCTATAACCAAGTCAAACGGCTTGGTTCGCATAGCCTCAAGAGCCTCGTACTTGGTCGAAACTCGTGTTACTCGCGGGGGTGAACTAAGGTTAAGTGCCACATACTCATTATATAGCTGCTCTTCCACACGGCCGTCTTCCTCCATCATAAAGGCATCATACGGCGACGCTATGAGCAACACATTAAATATGCGATGCTGCATCAACGCCTGAAAGGACGTATCCTTCAGATACATGCGACTAAGAGCTTCCTCATTCATATTCGCAAATATACTGATTATTTTCGAGCTATGGGCGTTTAGTGCTTTATTTTTTGTTAAATGGCAAGATCGAGTTCAACGCTCACGGGACAATGGTCTGAACCGACAACATCTGCATGAATCTCGGCCGCCTTAAGATTATTTCTCAACCGCTCTGAGATGATGAAGTAATCGATACGCCATCCTACATTCTTTTCTCGTGCTCGACCACGATAGCTCCACCAACTATATGCTGCTATCTTATCTGGATATAATGCGCGGAATGTATCAACGAAACCGGACGATAGCCAACGGGTCATACATGAGCGTTCTTCGTCGCTAAATCCGGGATTTTGGCGATTCGTTTTAGGATTTGCAAGGTCGATTTCTTCGTGCGCAACATTCATATCTCCGCAAATTATCACGGGCTTGACAGCATCGAGCGATTTAAGATATGCGAGAAACTCGTTTTCCCAATCCATTCGATAATCAAGACGAGCCAACTCACTCTGAGCATTCGGAACATATACATTAACAAGGAAGAAATGTTCGTATTCAAGTGTAATTACACGACCTTCTTTGTCATGTCGTTCAATATCTATTCCATACCTTACACTCAACGGTTTATGACGTGTAAATATAGCCGTACCGGAGTAGCCCTTTCGCTCGGCATAGTTGTAGTACGCTTCATAGCCATCGAATTGCAAATCAAGTTGTCCTGCCTGCAATTTAATTTCCTGCAAACAGAAAAAGTCGGCATCAAAACCGGTAAAAATATCGTCGAATCCTTTCGACACTATAGCCCTTAGGCCATTTACGTTCCATGAGATAAATTTCATGCAACAAATGTAGCCAAAATCCACGATATTTTTGCAACTTTTCGCAAAAGAAATTAAGCCATAAAAAAACAAACGGACACTTAAGAAAGTGCCCTGCGAACTTATAACCTAAAAATAAATCCTTTGTTATTCTGCCGAAGCAAGTGACGCTTCGATTGCATCAAGGTCGCCTACAAGTTTTTTCTCGGTCGCGAGACGATTCTCTATATTTGTACAAGAGTAGATAACTGTAGCGTGTGTGCGGTCGAGTTTATGACCAATAGTCGTCAGTGGCATCTTGGCAATTTTCTTTGCAAGATACATCACTATTTGACGAGCGTCCGACACTTCACGCTTGCGGCTCTTGCCATAAAGCATATCCACATCAATGTGATAGTGTGAAGCAACCGCCTCGGCAATCATCTCGAAATTAACCTGACGACGATTAATCTTAACCGCATTAGCCATCACACGACGAGCAAGGTCGAGCGAAATATCGCGGTTTAAGACTGTTGCGTGAGCCATCAACGATGCCATAACTCCTTCTAGTTCACGGACGCTATTGGTTACGTTTGATGCTATAAACTCTGCCACATCTCCGGGAATGGAGAGACCATCCTGTTCGGCTTTAAGTTTGAGCACGTCGCGACGCAATTCAATGTCAGGACGTTCAAGTTCTACTTGCGCGCCCCACTTAAAACGGCTAAGAAGTCGTTCTTCAAACCCCTCCATTTCAGCTGGCGAGCGGTCGCTCGACATGATAATCTGACGATTATGCTGATGCAGGTGATTAAAGATGTGGAAGAAAGTATTCTGTGTGCCGGGAAGATTCTGAAGGTCCTGAATATCGTCGATAATTAGGGTGTCGATACTCTGGTAGAAATGGAAGAAGTTGTTGATATTCTTAGCTGCAGCTGCTGTATACTGGCTTTGGAAGAGTCGAGCAGTTACATAAAGAACGCGAGCCTGCGGATTGCGCTCTTTAACACGAATACCAATAGCTTGAATAAGGTGTGTTTTTCCAACGCCGGCAGGACCAAACACAAACAAGGGGTTGAAGGTCTTAACCGACGGATTGTTACCGATAGTTTCACCTATCGAGTAAGCAATCATATTGCTCGGGCTTTGGCAATAATTTTCAAAGGTATAACGTGGATTGAGCTGTGGGTCAAAGTCCTCGTTGTTATCTTGGCGGAACGGATTGGCGGGCTGAGCCTTAATTTGCGCTAGGATCGTTGGCGAAGATCCGAGACCTTTCTGTACATTATTTGTCGTTGGATCGCTTTCTACCGTACGATAACAATAGAATATCTGCACTCCTTCTCCGAACACCTTCTTGACAGCAGCGCGAACTATTGGCTGGAATCGCTCTTCTAGTTGGTCGACAAAGAACGACGACGGAACCTTTAATATAAGGCTACGCTTAACTTCATCAAAGCTTTCTGCTGTGATGGAGCTAAACCAGGCGTCATATTGCTGAGGCTTAATGTTGTCTTTTATGAATTGACAGCATTCGCCCCAAAGTTCTTGGTAGTTGGTTGTCATTATACTTTTGGGTGATTTTCGGTTACAAAATTCCAAAAAAAATTTCAAGAAAACAAACTCATTTTTATTTGGAAAATCGAAATCAATTGCAAGTTGTCGGTTTTCAGCGGTTTAAATACTTTTGAAACAAAACCTAAAGAATAGGGTTAAATTTCACATACTAAATACCTGTAACTTTATGCATTACAACAAACTTAAAGTAGCTTCAAGAATTTCTTTAAGCACTTGCTAACTTGCCTTAGGACAGAGCCTACCGCATTTTTTAGCTCTGATCACAACTTTTTTATTATTTAAAACGATTTCAAATAACAATTCTGCGAGTATTTTTAGTTTACAACAACAAATTGTGTAAACATATGGCAAAGTTACTATGTATTCATCATTCGAGCAAATAAGCGACAAACTTGAAACTATGTAACCATTCCGCCAAAAGAGTCTCTACGATGTATTCTTTAGTTAACTCAGATACCAACCGACCGAACAATTTTTCAATTCATTCGAAATATGAGCAAGAAACAAAAGTGTTTTCGAAGTCATAAACTCATCCATCGTAGACTAATGTATAGCTTCCTATGGATGACATTAATTATTCCAATTAAATTTATATATGCTGTAATTCCGCAAATTTACTAAAAAAATCATTATTTCGACACCGCATAAATTTGCTCAATTAAGTTTTTTGCCGTAACTTTGCAGACGAAATAAAAAGATAGAACATTTAAATATGATAAACCGCAGTTTAATAAGAATCAAGACAGTTCAGATTCTTTATTCGTATTTGCTCACACGCAACGATTTCAAACTCGAACAAGCTCCAATCCCCGGAGAATCATCACGCGACCGCGTTTTCGCTTACTCGGTTTATCTCGACCTTATAACACTCCTTCTTAAACTTTCAGGTCTCCCTCTTGGTGCAGGTTCAGGCGTTACAGCTGAATCCGACATTGTACTACGCAAAAATCGCGTTGGCAAAGCTATCCGCGACGATGCTTCGGTAAAAGCGATACTCGCAAAGAACCGCGAACGTCTCTCAAAATTCGACTCTTGCCTTGGCGACATCATCACAGCCATCACTTCGTCGGCAATCTACAACGACATCAAGCGCAAACGCAAACTTGAAATGGCTGACGACGTGCAGTTCTGGTCGACTATCTTCTCTACTGTTATCCGCAAACACAAAGGCGTTGAACGAGTTCTCCGTCACGACGAATCATTCTCGCACCTCGGCTTCGAGCAAGGTATCAAGATGTTTGTCAACACTCTTTCTTCATTCGACGACACTCGTACTTCTTATCTCAAAGCACGAAACGACCTCAATAATTCACTCTCATTGGCATACAGCCTTTACCACGCTCTGCTTTTCTTACCTGTGCACATCACTGCACTTCAGGAGCAGCGTCTTGATGCCAATAAGAACAAATACCTCCCCACTCCTGAGGACCTAAACCCCAACACTCGCTTTGTCGACAACCTTTTCGTTGCTGCTCTTCGCGACTGCGAACCTCTTAAAGAATACATCGACGAAAATCCCGATGCCGACGTAACAAACTGGCGCGACAACGACATTCTCATCTCGGCTTTACTCGACAAAATTACTCAATCGGAAGCCTACGAGAAATATATGGAAAGCCCTGCAGGCGATTTCGCTACAGATGCAGCTTTCTGGCGCGAAGTGATGCGTAATATAATCATTCCTTCCGACGAACTTTCCGACATTCTCGAAATGAAGTCGGTTTTCTGGAACGACGACTTGGCTATCATGAGCACATTCGTTCTTAAAACCATCCGTCGCTCTTATGCAGCACCTTTGGTCGAAGGTGAAGAACCCGATAGCAACGAAGATGCACCTCAACCTACCGGCGAGATTTCGCTCTTGCCCAAGTTTATGAACCACGACGACGAAGTTTTCGGTTCACAGCTCTTCGAATACGTTGTGCAGAATCGCGAAACTTATCGCTCTTACATCGACCGTTTCATCGACACAAAACAGTGGGATACTGAACGCGTGGCTTTTATGGATAGCATCACTATGATGACTGCCATTGCAGAGCTTATCTACTTCCCCTCAATTCCAGTACCCGTTACCCTCAACGAGTACATCGAGATTGCGAACGACTACAGCACTTCTCGCAGTGGTCAGTTTATCAACGGTCTTCTCTACTCTATCATTAAGATGCTCAACGAGGAAGGCATCATCAACAAAAAGTAACCGACTTCGTTTAGAGTTTTATAGCACTTCTTTATAGTATTGTTTACCAATTAAAACTACTACAATATGACTAACTTCATCCTTCTCGACGCTGCAGCAGCCCAAGCAGGTGGCGGTCTTAGCAGCATTCTTATGATTGTAGCGCTTTTCGCAATCTTCTACTTCTTCATGATTCGCCCTCAGCAAAAGCGCCAAAAAGAAATCCGCAAATTCCGCGAAAGCCTCGGACGTGGAAGCAAAATCGTTACCGCTGGCGGCATCTATGGCACCGTTAAAGAAGTTACCGACACATACTTCGTTGTTGAAGTTACCAACGGCGTTAGCATCCGTGTCGACAAAGGTTCTGTATATCCTTCTGCTGAAGACGCTAACCAAGCTACTCAGAACAGCGAACAGAAATAATTCGCCATCAATTCTTCGCCTTTCGCATTTATGTCTCGCATAAAGGCTCTGATCGAAAAAGTTAATCTTGCGTTACGTTCGCCTCGCGGACGTGACGCAATGATGTTTTTTGTCTTTATCATCATTTCGACAATTCTATGGATGGTGCTATCACTTAACGGCGACAAGCAATACGACGTGCGTATGCCCGTTAGAATAACACACATCCCCGATTCTGTTACTCTTATTTCTAAAGGACCGGATGCGCTTGGCGTCAGTCTTACTTCGAAAGGCACTCAAGTTATCAAAATGGCACTCGGAAATACGCCGACAGTTAATGTCGATTTTCGTGCTTTCCGTAGTGGCAATGCACTACACCTCACTTCTACCGACCTGAAAGGCTTAGTCCGAAACGCTTCAGGCGGTTCGCAAGTCAGCGTCGTTTACCCCGACACTCTCTCAATCCCTTTCACCACACACGAAGGATTCAAGCTTCCAATCGTTGCCGACTACAAAGTATCGGCTGGACCTCAATCTACTATTACTTCTCGCCCTCGCCTATCTGCCGACTCGGCTCGGGTATATATGGCAGCAAACGAGCTTCCCGAATCATTCAACTCAATTACCACCGAACCAATACGCCTACTCGGCATAGATGAAACCGTTCATCGACGCGTAAAATTACTCGGCCCGGTCGGTTCGCGTATCATTCCCGACAGTATCGACATAATTTTCGAAGTCGAACGACTCATTTTCAAGAATCGTAAAGTTGTAATTGAGCCTATAAACGTACCGAAAGGTATAAAACTTATCACATTCCCTGCTCAAACAGAAGTGCACTACATGGTTCCCATGAGTCTATATCGCCAAAGCGATGCTCACTTCCGTGTTGTTGCAGACTATCACACAATTTCACCTTCGGGAAAAGTTAAACTCACTATAACTAACGTACCCGACCAATTCCACAATGTTTCTTTAGCAACGGATAGTGCCGAGTATATCATCGAACGTCATTAATGAATACTCGCCTTATTGCCATTACCGGAGGTATTGGCGCCGGAAAATCTGTCGTTAGCCGCGTCTTGCGCTGTATGGGCTATAACGTCATCGACTCCGACTCTCTTGCTCGTGAGTTGATGGACAACGACAATTCAATTAAAGAAGCTCTAAACACTCTCATCGCTCACGATATCGTGGTCAATGGTATCATCAACCGCCAACGTCTCGCTTCTATCGTTTTCTCCGATGCCGACAAGTTGGCAACTCTTAACGCTATCGTTCACACTTCCGTACGCGACGCATTAGCAAAATTCGTACAAAATTCTTCCTGCTCTGTATTATTTGTCGAAACGGCAATACTTTATCAGAGTCACCTAAACCGACAAGTTGATGCTGAATGGAACGTAGACGCTCCCGAAGATATACGTATCGCTCGCGTCATACGCCGCAACGGCATCTCAGTCGAGCAAGTGAAAGCCCGAATCGATTCTCAACGCTTCACTCCCGCAAATGGTGAACCCATTCCACC
>CAZYYV010000051.1:0-17436 GCA_964651295.1 uncultured Bacteroides sp. | reverse complement strand
GGGAAAGCGTAAACGCACCTCTGCCCGGCTCGTCAGACTGGCCCGCCCCGTCCTATCGTTGTATCTTTCGTTGAAGACCCGAGCGAGAAAGTCGCGAGATGGCTGACTATCAACGGAATCACGCCTCTGTATAAAATATTCCTAACGCATTTTTACCTTACCATCTTTCTTTCGAGAAGCGTTATTATCTTTATCATTTCCGCTTTACTCTCGTAAACCGTTCTACTTGCACCACAAATCAAGACCCTTTTAAACGAGAACTGCGCATACCGGTAGTTATTTAGGCAGATATTTGTCTGTTAAATTTGCCTGTATGGCGTTCTTTTGCTAATTTTGAAGCGGATTTCCCAACTATTGTACATGCGCTATGGATAATATATTTTTCACCAAAGAGGAAGTTCCTCATCTGATACAGCTTTATCGCGACTTGCTTCATGCTGTTGGAGATAGCATTTTCGAAGACGATCGTCGTATCGTCCGTAAATATCTAACAGAAGCTGTCGAAAAAGGTGTTCTTGAGCGCGACCGATTTGGTTACAATCCGATTATTGCATCGTTGACTACTGCGGTTGCATTGTGTAACAGCGTCGATGCCGACCGTAACATGGTCTTGGCTATTATGCTTTCGCGTGTTTGTCAAGCCGGTTGTCTTTCCCCTGAAAGTGTGGCGGAGATGTGGGGCGATGACGTTGCTAAACTAGTTCGGGGGCTTGCCAAAATTTCGGTCTTATATCAGCGTAATTCATCGGTTGAAAGCGAAAATTTCCGTAAACTTTTGCTTACGTTTGCTGCCGACATTCGTGTTATCATCATTATGATTGTCGATCGTCTGGCACTTATGCGTGCAATCAACCACCATCCGGCTGAAAATATGGTCAGAGATGTTGCGTATGAGGTCAACTATCTCTATGCTCCGTTGGCGCATCGTTTGGGCTTGTATGCTATTAAGGGCGAACTTGAAGATATGTCGCTCAAATATAGCAACCGTGAGATGTATAGCCGCATCGCTCGCGAACTTAATGAGACAAAAGCTAAACGAGACAAGTATATCGCTGAGTTTATTGCACCAATCAAAGCCAGACTCGAGGCTGAGGGTATCAAATTTGAAATAAAAGGTCGTACAAAGTCGATTTATTCGATTTGGAATAAGATGAAGAAAAAGGCCGCAACCCTCGATGATATATACGACCTCTTCGCAATTCGTGTCATTATAGATTGTCCTGCCGATCGTGAACGTATCGAGTGCTGGCTTGCATACTCGATTATTACCGATATGTACCAGCCGAATCCGGCTCGTTTCAAAGACTGGTTGAGCATCCCAAAAAGCAACGGTTACGAGAGTTTGCACGTTACTGTCTATGGTCCGGAAGATCGTTGGGTCGAAGTACAGATTCGCACTACACGTATGGATGCCATTGCCGAAAAAGGCCTTGCTGCTCACTGGAAGTATAAAGGAATTAAGAGCGAAAACAACCTCGATACTTGGATGGCAAACGTTCGAGATATACTCGAAACGGCTCATTCGGGCCCAATGGAGCTTATTCGTAATTTTAAAATGGACGTTTATGCTCACGAAGTGTTTGTTTTTACGCCAAAAGGCGACCTGTATAAGCTCCCTCAAGGCGCTACCTTGCTCGATTTTGCATTCAATATACACACAAAACTCGGCGCTCAGTGCGTTGGGGGTACGGTTAATGGAAAGAAACGTAAACTAAATTATCGTCTCGTTAGCGGCGATACTGTTGAGATTCAGACTCATCCTCAGCAGGAGCCTAACCGCGACTGGCTTTCTTTCGTCGTTACATCGAAAGCTCGAAATAAGATTCGTTCTGTTCTGAAAGAAGACGAAAATCAGTCGGCCGAAATCGGTAAGGAGATGCTTCAGCGGCGTTTTAAAAATCGAAAACTCGACTACGACGAAGCCATGATGTCGCGAACCATTACTCGTATGGGGTATAAAGATGCGAGCGCTTTTTTTAGCGCCGTTGGTTGCGACGACATCGAAATTAACACCGTAATCGAAAATTACCTCGAGTGTGTTGCGAAAGTCCTCAAAGCAGAAGAGGGGGGGGAACGTGTTTCTGCGTCCACATATACTCGCCAAGCCACCGAAGAAGAAGCGGCGGCAGATGCCGGTTCGTCCGATGTTGTCATTATTGGCGACAATGTTAAGGGCGTTAACTACAAACTCGCGCGGTGCTGTAATCCTATATTTGGAGATGATGTTTTCGGTTTTATCTCGATGGATGGTTTTATCAAAATTCACCGTCAAGACTGTGCTAATCAGCATCACCTCAAAGAAAAATATCCATATCGTGTAATTCGCACTCGTTGGAGCGGTAATGCGGGTGTCGACTTCACGGCTGCCCTTCGTGTGGTGGGGAAAGATGATATTGGCATAGTTACCAATATTACCTCTATTATAAATAAAGAAAAATCCGTATCTTTGCGGAGTATATCTATAGATTCTCACGATGGACTATTCTCGGGCGTGCTGGTGGTTGGTGTTTCCGACACTTCGATGCTCAATAGTCTTATTAAGAAAATCTCAACCGTTAAAGGTGTCAAAAATGTTGAACGTAACCGCTAAATCACTCTTAGCCGCTATTGCCATTTCGATGGCTTTTACTTCTTGCGGCGATAAAGATAAAGAAGGTGCGATGGCTCTATATCAGCAATCGCAAGAGGCTGTCGCTGCTCGTAATTTCGCCGGAGCTGTCGAACTTTTGGATACTCTCAACTCCCGTTATCCCGAGCAGACGGCTATACGTCGTGACGGACTGCGTGTGCGTGCTGCCGCCATCGAAGGTATGGCTATCGACAGCATTGCTACTTCGAGTCAAGCTCTTGCTGAAGCTACTTTAGCTGTCGAAAATCTTCGTGGCGACTTCCGGCATATCGAAGGTTACGGTGGCCTCGACGGTTATTTCATCCCAAAGAAAGCTCCTCAAAAGGTGATGACGGCAACCGGCATTCAACCTCGTGTATCTGAAAAAGGTCTTTTCTACATGGTTGTAAACGTTCAAGGAAAGGCGATTGGGCTTCGTTCCCTCGAATTCTTGGCGGGGGGAGAATCGGTCGTTTCGTCTGAACTAAGCCCCATGCGTGTCATCAAAGTTGAAGGTTCTGAATCCGCTAGTTTCAACCCCGAAGACCTCGTGGGCGTTGGTGCTTGGGTTAAAAATCACAGCGGAGCTATGAAAGTGGTTATGCACGGCTCTAAGTCGAATACTTCTGTCAAAATTGATAAAGATATGCGTCAGCAAATCGTTGACTGCTATGATTATAGCTCTGCAATTCAGGCTCAGCGCCTAGCTTCTATTAAGCGTGAAAAATTCGAGCGTATGCTTGCCACCGCTCGCGACCAACTTGCAAACCTCCCTGCGCCTCAACAACAGCAATGACCTCCCAACTCTTTCTTGTTACCGGTGGCGCCGGTTTTATTGGCGTCAATTTTGTCAAGCTCATTTGCAACACTGAGCCAGATACCCGTATTGTCGTCCTTGATGCCCTTACATACTGTGGCAATTTCAAGTCGATTGCCCCGTTGGTGGAATCGGGTAGGGTACAGTTTGTAAAAGGCGATATCGCTAATCGCGATTTGGTGTCGCAGCTCCTCGATGACTACAATCCCGACTACATCATCAATTTTGCTGCCGAAACTCACGTCGACCGAAGCCTCGAAGACTCTCGTCCATTTGTTCGTACAAATGTCGAAGGTACTCTCAACCTTCTCGATTGCGCCAAAGCCCAGCGTAAGCGCCAGATTGAGCAGGGTATCGAACCGACTCTTAAAAAATATGTGCAAGTCAGCACCGACGAGGTATACGGATGCTTGCCGATGGATTGTCCCGACGGAGTTGCTGCCAATCAGGCTACTATAGAGCTACTCGGTCGCGATGCTATTATGTATGGCTCTGATGCGTTCTCGGAAACTTCACCTCTCAAACCATCATCTCCTTACTCTGCTTCTAAAACTTCTGCCGACTTGATGGTGCTTGCTTATCAGCACTCTTTCGGATTGCCGGCGGTCGTGACGCGTTGCAGCAATAATTATGGTCCATATCAGTATCCCGAGAAACTCATCCCATTGATGATTAATAATATACTTTCGCGTAAATCTTTGCCCGTTTATGGCGAAGGACTCAATGTGCGCGATTGGATTTATGTCGACGACCACGCTCGTGGTGTACTTGCAGCTGCTCGCCGCGGACGCATTGGCGAGGTCTATAATTTGGGCGGATATAGCGAACGTCGCAATATTGATGTTGTGCACACTTTGCTCGATATCGTTGCCCGGACAACTGCCGACAATGCCGGTATTGGTGAAAATCTTATAACCCACGTCGCCGATCGTCTCGGGCACGACACTCGCTATGCTATTGATGCCACTAAAGCAATGACTGAACTTGCTTGGCGTCCTGAAGTGCGCTTCGACGAGGGTATTCGCCGCACTGTCGAGTGGTATATCGACAATCGTGATTGGCTCGACGACATCGTTAGCGGAGACTATCGCGATTATTATCAACAAATGTACGCAAATCGTTGATTATGAAAGGAATCATTCTTGCCGGTGGTTCCGGCTCGCGTCTACACCCAATTACTAGGGGCATTTCGAAGCAGCTTGTCCCGGTCTACGACAAGCCGATGATTTACTATCCTTTGTCGGTGTTGATGCTATCAGGTATCCGCGAGATTTTGTTAATTTCAACTCCGACCGATATGCCTCAATTCCGTCGGTTGCTTGGCGATGGCGCTTCGCTTGGTATATCTATCGAGTATGCCGAACAGCCGCGTCCCGAAGGCTTAGCTCAAGCTCTCACTATCGGTCGCGACTTCATTGGCGATGATGCCGTTTGCCTCGTTTTGGGAGATAATATTTTCTACGGACAAGGTTTCAGCGCTATGCTTTCTAAGGCATGTCGCGATGCTGAAGCTGGTATGGCTACTATTTTCGGTTACCCTGTCGACGACCCCTCTCGTTATGGTGTCGTAGAACTTGGTGCTGATGGTAAGGCTATTTCAATTGTCGAAAAACCGTCTACGCCTGCTAGCGACCTTGCCGTTGTCGGCCTTTACTTCTATCCGGCTGGTTCTGCCGATATCGCTGCTGCTGTTAAACCATCGGCGCGTGGTGAACTCGAAATCACCTCCGTCAACGAAGCGTATATGACTCAAGGACGACTTTCTGTGCAGTGTTTCGGCCGTGGTTTTGCTTGGCTAGATACCGGCACTGTCGATTCGCTAATGGAAGCTTCGGCTTTTATCGAAGCGATACAAAAACGACAAGGACTACTTGTCGCTGCTCTCGAAGAAGTTGCGTATCGTAAAGGTTTTATTTCTGCCGAACAGTTAGCTACGCTCGCTGCACCTCTTTGTTCGACTCATTATGGCCAATATCTCACTCGTCTTGCAAATGGAAAAATTCACTAAACCATGTATGGTCGATCTTCCGCGTATATATGACCCGCGCGGTAATCTCACATTTGTCCAGAATGGCGACGCCGTTTTGCCTTTTGATATAGAACGTGTATATTGGACTTATGATGTACCTGCCGGAGAAGCCCGTGGCGGACACTCGCATCACGAAGGTAAGGAGTTGCTTGTCGCTACTGCCGGTAGTTTCAATGTTAATCTATTCGACGGTAAATCGTGGTGCCACTACACTCTGAATCGTCCTTATCAAGCCCTCTATATTCCACCGGGTTATTGGCGTACTCTCGACAATTTCTCTTCCGGTTCGGTTTGTATGGTGCTTACCTCAACTCCATACAGCGAAGACGATTATGTCCGCGAATTTGATGAATTTTTAGCTATCCACGGCACGAATGACTAACTATCGCTATCCTTTTCTCGATCTTGCAACGGTAAACGAACAATTTGCCGAGGAGTTGCGTGAGGCTGCTCTTCGAGTTGTTGATTCCGGCCGTTATGTTGGAGGGGAGGAAGTTGCTTCTTTCGAGCACGAACTTGCTCAAATCACTGGGGTGCCGTATGTCGTCGGTGTGAGCAATGGGCTTGATGCTTTGCGTTTAATTTTCAGAGCTTATATAAAGCTAGGACATCTTGCAATTGGCGACGAAGTTATTGTACCGGCTAATACGTATATTGCTTCAGTTCTTGCGGTTACAGATTGCGGACTCGTTCCCGTATTTGTGGAGCCGGATGCTGCCACTCTAAATCTCGACACTGCCTTACTTGAGGATGCTGTTACTCCTCGAACAAAGGCGATTCTCTCTGTCCATCTCTACGGACGTGCTTGTTACGATAGAGCAATGGCTGAGTGTGCAGCTCGCCACGGTTTGATTATTATTGAAGATAACGCTCAAGCTATCGGTGCTGATGCATCAATAGTCTCTCCGTGGAATACTTGTCGAACAGGTTCGCTTGGCGATGCCGCTGCATTCAGCTTTTATCCGACCAAGAATGTCGGAGCACTTGGTGATGCCGGATGCGTTACTACGCATAACGAAGAAGTCGCAAAGACTGTGCGTGCTCTTGCTAACTATGGAGCTGACAGACGTTATCATAATATTTACGAAGGATTTAACTGTCGACTCGACCCGATTCAAGCCGCATTTCTTCGTGTGAAATTACCTCATATTGAGGCTGAGAATCTTCGTCGGCGAAAGTTGGCGAAAATATATGATTCGATTATCGACAATCCGGTAATAATAAAGCCTTTACGCGATGATAACGACCGCTCGGTTTGGCATCAATACGTTATCCGCACGACACACCGCGAAAGTCTTATCGCTTATCTTGATAATCACGGAGTCGGCACAGACATTCACTATGCTGTGCCTCCTCACCGTCAACCGTGCTATGCGCGTTATGCATCGCTCGACCTGCCGCTGACCGACCGACTTGCGTCTGAAGTTCTTAGCCTACCAATCTCGGCTTGCACTTCGCCTGACGATGCTAATGATATCGCACGAATAATCAACGAATTTACAAATGATTGACAACACCGTTTTTCCTCGTCCGCTCAAAGCTCTTTATCATAGTTTTGGTTGTAAACTAAACTTTGCCGAAACGTCATCGGTCGCTGATGCATTCAGTCGTCGCGGTATCTTTGCCGTCAAACGTGGTGAAGTACCAGATATTATCGTTGTTAATACTTGTAGTGTTACCGGTGAGGCTGATCGCAAATGCCGCAGTGCCATCCGCTCATTCAATCGTCGTTATCCCGACGCCCTTATTCTCGTTACCGGTTGCTATGCTCAGCTTAAGCCAGACGAATTGAGAGAACTTCCCGGAGTCGGTATCGTGGCAGGCGTTAATGACAAACTTGCGCTCGTCGAATATACCGAGAATTATTTTGCCGGTAAGCGTGAGCAGATTCCGGTTCCTGAAGCTAAAGAGTTACGCGAATTTATGCCGTCTTGCTCTCGTGGCGACCGCACGCGTTATTTCCTTAAAGTTCAAGATGGTTGCGACTATTGGTGTACTTATTGTACCATTCCAAAAGCTCGTGGTCGTTCGCGTTCGGGAACTATTCCTCAACTCGTAGCACAAGCCGAAGAAGTTGCTGCGGCTGGTGGTAAGGAGATTGTTATTACCGGTGTAAATATTGGTGATTTTGGGCATGGTCGCGAAGATTCGTTTATCGACCTTTGTCGTGAACTCGACCGTGTCGATGGCATCGAACGTTATCGCATTTCGTCAATTGAACCAAACCTCCTTACTGATGAATTGATTGATTTCGTATCAACTTCGCAGAGATTTATGCCGCACTTCCATGTACCACTCCAGTGTGGCGACGATGAAGTGCTCGCTTTGATGCGACGTCGCTACGACACGGCTCTATTTGCTCACAAAGTCAATCGTATTCGCTCTGTTTTACCCGATGCTTTCATTGGTGTTGACCTTATCGTTGGTGCTCGTGGCGAAACCCCTGAGAGATTCGAATCTTCGCGTTCGTTTGTTGATAGCCTCGACATCTCGCATCTCCATGTATTTGCTTACTCGGAGCGACCTGGTACACGTGCTTTGAGTATCGATTATGTTGTCAGTCAAGAAGAAAAACATCGTCGTTCTGCGATTATGATGGAGCTAAGTGCTCGTAAGCACGCCGATTTTGCGCGCAGGTTCCTCAACACGGAGCGTACCGTACTTCTCGAACACTCTCGTCCGGGCAAACCGCTTGGCGGCTTCACCGACAACTATCTCCGTGTCGAGACTTCGCTTACACCCGACTACGATAATCGACTTGTTACACTTCGTCTTGATACTCTGGGTGAAGACGGCGAAACTATAGCAGCTTCGGCAGTTTAGGAGGACTAGTTATTTATTTTTTTGATTACCCTTGCTGGATTGCCGACTGCAACCGAGTCTGACGGGATATCGCGAGTAACTACTGAGCCCGCGCCGATTACTACGCGGTCGCCAATAGTTACTCCCGGTACTATTGTTACATTACCTCCAATCCATACACTATCACCGATAGTAACTGGTTCTGCCCATTCTGCGCCTGTATTTCGTTGTTTGGCGTCGAGTGGATGACAAGCGGTATAAATGCTAACATTCGGACCGATAAACGCGTGTGCTCCGATTGTAACGCGAGCCTCATCAAGAATCGTTAGATTGAAATTTGCAAAGAAATCTTCTCCAATGCTGATGTTGCATCCGTAGTCGCACCGAAACGGCTGATTGATATGGAAGCGCTCTCCACAACCGCCAAGCAACGAACGTATTATTTCATCACGACGTTCTGATTCGCTCGGACGCAAATTATTGTATTCCCATAGTAACTCGCGTGTTACTCCAAGGCGGCGCGTTAACTCCGGGTGAACAGCATTATAAGTTTCGCCATTCAGCATTTTCGTCCATTCGATTTCAAAGTCATTCATATCTTCAATTTTCTGCGAAAATACGAATAATACATCAATAAGCAAAATTCTCGTTTAGAGTATAAAAACGAAACAAGGGCTATCCTCACGGACAGCCCTGGCTTTCTTACACATAGTACTTAATGTTAGATTTATATGTCTATTCCAGATTTGTTTAATATGAAAAAGCATTTATAATGCTTGTCGTATCATTTCCGAGTGCAAAGGTACGACAAAGTTTTTTCTCTGCCAAATCACTTTTTTAGCTCAAAAATTAGTGCAACTTAATTTTTTTAATTCCCTTTCGATTTTTTGATTGAAAGTAAGTTTTTAGTCGCTTTTGAATTGTCAATTTTACACTTAAACTCAAGATTCGAGTGAAAAAATATTTTATGGTTAATTTGAGTTAAATTTTTAGCCTATAGTTTCGTTGTGATAATTCGCTAACGAATACTATAGGCTAATGATACCATTTTATGACAATTTGTTATTTTAACGGTACTTTTTATTTAATTCTGCTTGTATTCTTTCGGCTTTGCGTCGAGTTTCTTTTTCAGTTGCTTCTGCAAACGAACTCTTATCGGGAATTACAACGCGAGTGCCGGGCTTTATTCGATTGGGGTTGGATAGTATGTCGGTGTTTGCTTGGTAGATGAACACCCAGTAGAGTCCCACTCCGTAGTATTCGCGAGCCATTGTGGCAAGATAGCGCGATTTAGTTACCGTATCGTAGCGTGGTTCGGCAACAGTTGTGGCTGGGGCAGTTTCTGGTTCTGTTGTGGCTTCATGTGCGAGTTCTTTAACAATCACTTCCTCGGCAGTCGGTTCGGTTGTTGCTACTTCGTTGATATCAATTTCTTGGATTGGAAGTGCTTCGATTTCCTCCGTTTCTTCAATTTCAACTTCTTCGTAGTCGAATAGAAGCGAGGCTGCGATAAATCCTCCAATTGCGCCAACCGCTATGATAATGACTACCCATAGCCAAATCTTTGGGTTCTTTTTCTGCTGAGGAATATAGGTAGGCGTGTCGTCTTCTTCTGAATCTTCGTATTCGTAGCTCGAAGGAGTAGGAGTATATGGCTGAATTTCGCGTTCAGTTTCCTCTTCCTTCTCTTCTTCAGGCTTCGCTTCGGGTTGCGGTTCAGTTACCACAGGTTCTTCTATCAGCTCGGGAGCTACGATCGGTTCTGGCTCTGTTTCTGGCTCGGACGTGGGAAGCTCATCGGGAACTTCACTGAAGTCGGCTCCATCAGCGAGCTCTACAGGCTCAAACATTTCGAAGGGGGCATTAATCTCGTTAGCAAGTTCTCTGTCAGGAATAAATGCTACGCCCGACGATGCTCCGAATGTTGTGTCTGTACTGCGGCGGAAGGTGCCAATGCCTTTGATTGTTACATCTTCGCCGGCTGCCAACGAATCTTCGAGCGACATAAAGAACGAACGCAAGAATCGACGAGCGGTATTTGTGTCGGTGTCTGCGACTTTAGCCAGGCGGGTGATAAGTTGCGAAAGTGTAACGGTATTATTCATTGCGAAGTCGTTTTAGTAGCATTGCGCCGGGGTGAAACTCAATAGTGATTTCAGGTGGCATAAGCATTCGTTTTCCGGTTGATAAATCAGTGCTTATTTCCTCCTTATGTTTAACAGGAACGAATGTGCCAAATGTTGGTATTGCCACGCTGTCGAGTTCGCTGCAACTTTCACGTAAGATGACAGTGAGACCTTCGGTAAGTGCGTCGACATCCCCGGCTGGACGGCCGGTGAGTTCGCAGAGGCGTTTGCGGAATTGTTTATAGTCCATATTGAGATGTATTGACTTGGATTATATCATCGATGCGAGTCGAAAAATTGCGTGATCGGTGTTCACATCGCACACAACTTTCGACCGGCATATAGGAAGCTATGTGAACGCGGTCGTGGCTGAGCGACGACGCGTTAAGGCGGTCGACTACTGCCATAAGACGTTTACGGCGGTCGCGATCGTCTGCGTTGGCGAAAAGCGATTGCTGTATGTGGCAGTCATCGGTGAGTTCGGGTATATGTATTCCGGCGCGTTTGTAGCCATACCCTTTACGGTATATTGAGCGAAGGGCCTTGTGGGCTGCATCGGCAATGACCATCGTATCATTGCTCGCTTCGGGGAGGGTGATATAGGCGCTATTGTAGTACTGCGGCTGTTCGGGACGATGTGCATTTGTGTGAATAAATACCGATATACCTTCTGCGGCGGCGTGTCGTTCGCGCAGACGTCGGGTAATTATTGTTACAAAGAGTGCTATAGCATCAGATAGCTCGTTATACTCGTAGATGTTCGACGCGAACGAACGAGTACAACTCATCTGTTTTTGCAGCGCACCTTCGTCATCGTAGTTGATTGTATCGATATCGATGCAAGCTTGTCCATTTAGTTCTCGCCAAGTGCGTACTCCGGTGATGTTTAGCATCTTTTCGATGTCGGAAAGCGGACGGTCGGCTAGTTGGATGGCGTGTGTTATGCCATAATTTGCCAAACGCTTCACTAATCGGCGTCCGATGCCCCATACGTCGCCAATCTCGGTGAGTTCGAGCGCTCGACGGCGGCGGTATTCGTTGTCGATAGAGCATACGCAGCGATAGGCAGGATATTTCTTAGCGAATCGCGATGCCACTTTGGCAAGTGTGCGAGTTGGTGCTATGCCGAGCGAGGTTGGGATGCCTACATCGCGACGTACTCGGCGTACTATTTCTCTGCCGACTTCTGTAACCTCATCATTTGGCCAAATATCGAAGTTGATAAAGCACTCATCGATAGAGTAGACTTGCACTTCGCCTGTTATCGAGGCGATTGTTGCCATAACGCGGCTCGATATGTCACCGTAAAGACGATGATTTCCCGAGAGAACGGCTACATCGTTTCGGTCGCAGATAGCTTTGATTTGAAAGTATGGATTGCCGCGGCGTAGTCCGAGGGCTTTTGCTTCGTTTGATAGGGCAACGACGCAGCCGTCGTTATTGCTCAGCACCACAACCGGCTTAGTGCGAAGACGCGGTGTGAAAATGCGTTCGCACGATACGAAGAAGTTATTGCAGTCGATGAGCCCTATCATAATGCCGAGGTGCTTATGATTGACGACGTCGACCTTGACGCGGGCGGCGGTTATTTTTGATTGTATGTGTTACAACGCCCCAAATCTCAAACCGATGTTCGGGGGTAACAAGTATCGGGTCGAACGACTCATTCGACGGAATAAGCCATACGGCTCCGGGGGTGAGGTGAATGCGTTTGAGGGTAAACTCTCCATCGAGGCAGCAGACTGCAAGGTCGCCATCATCAGGCTCTAGCGAACGGTCGATGACGAGTAAATCTCCGGGTTCAATCCCTTCGTCTATCATCGACTCTCCACTGACTTTTCCGTAGAACGTCGAAGCCGGGTGGCGAACAATTTCGCGGTTAAGGTCTATAGATTCGCTGATATAGTCTTGTGCAGGCGATGGAAAGCCTGCTTGGATACCGGCATCGGCGTAGGGCAGGCTCACGTTGCTGTTCAAGTCTGGCTGGTATATAGTGAGAGTTACTTGGCGTTTCATAACCGGGACGTTGATATGAAATCAGTCGAGCAAACTTTCGGCTACATTGTAGCGCGGACGATGTTTGACTTCGACAAATATTTTACCGATATACTCGCCTATGATTCCCAATGCGATAAGAATCAAGCTACCCAAAAACCACACCGATAGCATTAACGATGCCCAACCGGAGATGGCGTTGCCATTGAAGTGCGACATTAGTACCCATATCGCGATTATAATATCGATAAGCAAAAGCGCCAAGCCTACGATGAAAATCAAGCGCATCGGTTGTGCCGTAAACGATGTGATGCCATCGATTGACGTAGATATGAGCTTGCCAAGCGGGTATTTGGTTTCGCCTGCCATGCGTGCTGTGCGCTCGTAGGTTACGATAGCTTTGTTGAGACCGATATTGGGGAAGATTCCGCGCAAAAAGAGGTTGCTTTCACCGTATTCCGATAATATGTCGAGCGATCGCTGACTCATCAAGCGAAATTCCGAGTGATCGTAGATGGTTTCCAGCCCTAATTTGTGCTGTAGTTTGTAGAACATTCGTGCCGAATTGCGCTTAAACCATGTATCGGATTGGCGCGACGAACGTACACCGTAAACTACATCGGCTCCACCATTGAATTCTTTCACCATATCGATGATAGCTTCCGGGGAATCTTGTAAGTCGGCATCAACAGTGATAGCGGCATCGCACAAGGTGCGTACTGTCATCAAGCCGGCTAGCATTGCATTTTGCTGACCGCGGTTGTGTGCCAATGATATGCCTTTGTAGATGTTATCGGCTTTGTGTAGCGATTGTATAATCTGCCACGTGTCATCGCGGCTGCCGTCGTTGACGAAAAGAATAAAACTTTGGGCAGAAGCAATGCCTTCGTCTGACATGCGGCGCAGTACTCCCGAGAGTATCGGCGCGCTTAGTGGCAACACATCATGTTCGTTATAGCAAGGAACAACAAGGGCTATCACGGGGAGGGAATGCTCCTCCGTGACAGTCCTCGTCGATGTGTATTCTTGGTTCATTAGTAGCTGCGAGCGATGATTACGCGGCGCTTAGAGGGCTTGCCGGTAACCATACATACACCGGGAGTATCGTCTCCATCGAGGGGTATGCAACGAATGGTGGCTTTTGTCTCGGCTTTGATGAGTTCTTCGGTTTCGGGAGTGCCGTCCCAGTGGCAGAGGAAGAAACCACCGCCATCGATGCGTGCCTTGAAGTCGTCGTAGCTGTCGCAAACGTAGGTCTGTTGATTGCGAAGAGCAACAGCCTTTTGATAGATGTTCTGCTGGATTTCTTCGAGGAGGTTCGCAACGTATTCTGCGATACCTTCGAGGGGAGCAGAGTGCTTTTCGAGTGTGTCGCGGCGCATTACTTCTACGGTGCCGTTTTCGATGTCGCGAGCTCCTACTACGAGGCGAACGGGTACACCTTTAAGTTCGTAGTCGGCAAATTTGAAGCCGGGACGTTTATTGTCGGCGTCATCATATTTAACCGAGATACCGAGCTGACCGAGGCGGTCGATAACGGGCTGAATCTTAGCAGAAATTTCAGCGAGTTGTTCGGCATTTTTGTAGATAGGAATAATCACTACCTGGATTGGAGCCAAGTGGGGAGGAAGAACGAGACCGTTGTCGTCGGAGTGAGTCATGATGAGAGCACCCATCAAACGAGTCGAAACGCCCCACGAGTTAGCCCATACGTATTCGGGTTGATTGTCTTTGTTAGCGAATGTTACGTCGAATGCCTTTGCGAAGTTCTGACCGAGGTTGTGCGAAGTACCAGCCTGGAGTGCTTTACCATCTTGCATCATAGCTTCGATGGTGTAGGTGTTGAGCGCGCCGGCAAAACGTTCGTTCGCAGTCTTGACACCAATCTGAACAGGCATAGCCATGTATTTTTCGGCAAATTCAGCGTAAAGTTTAATCATCTGCACGGTACGCGCTTCCGATTCTTCAGCGGTAGCGTGAGCGCAATGACCTTCTTGCCAAAGGAATTCTGAAGTGCGGAGGAACATACGGGTACGCATTTCCCAACGCATTACGTTAGCCCACTGGTTGCAAAGCACAGGCAGGTCGCGCCAGCTGTGAATCCAGTTTTTGTAAGTACCCCAGATAATAGTTTCAGAGGTTGGACGAACGATTAATTCTTCTTCGAGACGAGCTTCGGGGTCAACGATAACACCCTTACCTTCGGGGTCGTTTTTGAGGCGGTAGTGTGTTACTACGGCACATTCTTTAGCGAAGCCTTCAACGTGTTCTGCTTCACGGCAGAGAAACGATTTGGGAATAAGAAGGGGGAAGTATGCGTTCTGTACACCGGTTGCTTTAAACATACGGTCGAGTGTCTGCTGCATCTTTTCCCAGATAGCGTATCCGTAAGGCTTGATTACCATACATCCTCGCACTGCAGACTGCTCGGCAAGGTCGGCCTTGACTACCAATTCGTTATACCACTGTGAGTAATTATCTTGTCGCTTGGTGAGGTTTTTAAGTTCTATTGCCATTTCAACTATTGTGTTAAATGCGTACGGACGCGCCGAGGCGCGCCCTATATTAAATGACCTTATCGATGCTTAAGAGGCTCGAATTAGAAGGGGAATTCTTCATCACCGCCGGCGGGCATCGCAGGGGGCGGAGGAACGGCACCGGGAGCGGGAGCTTGAGCACCGGGGGCGGGAGCAGCTGCACCAGGTTGTTCGACGTCGGCACGCCAGCAACGGATGTCGGTGTACCAGCGACCGTTGAATTCGCGAGATTCGATGTCGAAGTATATTGTAGCTACCTGACCAACTTGGAGATTTACCTTATCAGCATTGTCGCCAAAGCAAGTAAATGCAATTTTGCGAGGGAACTGACCGTCAGTATTCTCCAATACATATTCTTTTTTCTTCCACGCGTTGCCGGCTTTCGACACACCCGATACTTCGGGCAGAGCATGGATGATAGTGCCTTTTATTTCCATTGTTTGTTTAACTAGTTGCGTTATTTTTGGCAAAGTTACGTTTTTTTTTCGGTAGGAGCAAATCTTTGCACGTTGCGTATGTCAAAAAAAATGCGCAATTTTGCAGAGCATTATTCAATTTATTAGTGATGATTACACGCGAGGTTATTAATGCGTTATACAAACAGTATAGCAAGCAGCCGGAAAGTGCCGATTGTCTGGATATGGCGTTGCTTTTCGATGCTGCAGCCGCTAATCATGGCATAAGAGTCGATATGGATGGTGTTTTCGACGAATTGGTAATCGAAAGCATTGAAGCGACGTCGCCTTTTCATCGATTGCCGATGTCGCATATCCATGCTATAGTTCCCTTTGAGGAATGGGTGGCTATCGCATTGAACTCGTCGATTATTTTTCTGAATAGGAACTCTTCAGAGGTCAAGGTACATATTCGAGACGAGAAAGGCTCGTTTTTGAGTCGTCTCGGCGATTATTTTCGCAAATAGCCAATGGCAAACATAAAATTGATTCAGGATGGCGGGGAAATGACGCTTCGCCAGCAGATTGCGTTGACTGCAAAGCTGTCAGCGCCGGCAATTATAGCACAACTTTCGACTATTTTGATGCAGTATATCGATGCATCGATGGTAGGGCAGCTCGGAGCGTCGGCTTCGGCGTCGGTGGGCTTGATGAATAGCAGTCTCTGGATGTTCTGGGGCGTGTGTCAAATGCTTACTATGGGATTCTCGGTGCAAGTGGCTCATCATTTGGGGGCAAAGGATGCATCGGGAGCTCGAGCAGTCCTTCGACAAGGCCTCGTTTGTAGTGCTATTACAGGTACTCTTTTAGCGCTTATCGGTATTGCTATTTCAGGAGCGCTTCCGCATTGGCTTGGAGGAGAGGGCGACATTTGTCGCGGTGCTTCGGTCTATTTCAGCGTGTTTGTTGCAGCGTTGCCGATTCTATCGATGAACTATCTTGCCGGAGGTATGCTGCGATGCTCGGGAAATATGAAAGTACCGGGAATCATCAGCGTGGCGATGTGTGTGATGGATATCATATTCAACTATTTCTTGATTTTTCCGACTCGCGAGGTGAGTCTACTAGGCTTTGATATGATAATGCCCGGCGCCGGTTTGGGTATTCTTGGCGCAGCACTAGGCACGGTGGCAGCATCGGTGATGGCAGCAGGAGCTATGATGTGGTTTTTGTTGCGCCGTCAGCCCGATTTAATGTTGCGTGGCGAGGAGGCGCGGAAGTCGTATCGCCCTACTCGCCGAGTATTGGCAAAGGCAAGCCGTATAGCATTGCCGATGACAGCCGAGCACGTTATCTTCTGTGGAGCACAGATTATGATTACCCTTATAGTGGCGCCACTTGGTGTTGTGGCAATCGCTGCTAATGCATTTGCCGTAACGGCTGAAAGTCTGTGCTATATGCCCGGTTTTGGTATTGGCGAAGCAGCTACCACTCTATGCGGACAGAGCTATGGCGCCAATCGAATGTCGCTAGCTCGTCGGTTTGCACATCTTACGACCTTGTTGGGCGTTTTGGTGATGTCGGTGATGGCAGTAGTGATGTATATCTGTGCACCGGCGATGATGTCGATAATGACTCCTGTTGAAGAAATTTCGGCACTAGGAGCCGAAGTGCTGCGCATTGAAGCGTGGGCAGAGCCTATGTATGCCGCATCGATAGTTGCCTATGGCGCCTTTGTCGGGGTGGGTGATACGCTTATTCCTGCAGTTATGAATTTCGGTAGCATCTGGCTTGTGCGTATTCCGTGTGCGGCTATTATGGCTCCGACTATGGGACTGCAAGGGGTATGGTTAGCAATGTGCATCGAACTTCTTTTCCGTGGCATCATCTTTCTTTGCCGAATGAAGTGGGGTAAGTGGCTGCGCACAGCCAAGGCTTGATTTTAGATTACGCACTTCTATTGTTTCGGAAATAATTGTTAACTTTGTGATATCTTCATTCATTCTATGAATGACCATGAATTAACTACCTCGAAAATTTCATTACACCTTCTATAGATGGCAACAAGTACACAACAAAAACAAGAACTGTTCAAAGCTATTTGGGCTACTGCCGAAGACCTCCGCA
>CAZYYV010000050.1:0-17523 GCA_964651295.1 uncultured Bacteroides sp. | reverse complement strand
AATGGCTATTCGTTCACATACCACGAATATGAGGAAATTGACGAGCGAGGGAGAAAGTTTGGGCATCTAATTTCTGGTCCACAAAAAATATCTCATTTTGGAATGGTTTCATACTGTTGGCCCGGTTGTTTGACGGTTATATACGATGCTAACACGATTGGTCTTATTCAAATTCCTCCGATAAAGAAAAACAATGATTATGCAATGTGGTTATTAGTTTCTCAAAAAGCTAAATGCTACTTGCTCAAAGATGTTTTGGCTTCATATCGAAAGAGAGAGGGGTCTATTAGTAATCATAGTTATATGTCATTGATAAAATGGCATTATAGACTCTTTAAATCAATTACGCAACACGGTACGATTTTGTGTAGTTTACTTACTCTAAATAATTTATTTTGGGGCGTAATAAAAAAATTAATCTATAAATCTTAAACAGGTGAATGTCAAACACATACAAACAAAAAAAGGGGGGGGGGAGTAATCGCTTATCTATATCGTAAATTACGTCCCGGTAAAGAAGTTCCATACTATTGCTATTATAGTATTTGGACTATCATCTGTAAGCCGATTCGTAAATGGTTCTCGGCTGTGTTGATCCCAACCATTCCGTTTAGTAATTTGCGAGTTCAGTGCTATAGATGGTGCGGCTATAAGATTGGAAAAGGCACATTCATTGGTATGCGTTGCTATCTCGACGATATGTGCTACGATTTAATTGAAATTGGCGACAATGTAACGATTTCGTATGGGGTATATATGGCTTGCCACGGTCGAAAGCAAGGACATAACAAACTAGTGATACACGACGGAGCATACATAGGAATGAAAGCATCGATTGTCGCTCGCCAAGATATCGAAATTGGTGAAAACGCCGTAGTTGGCGCGTGTACACTTATAAATAAAAATATTCCGGCAGGAGCTACTGCAGTTGGTATTCCTTGCAGGTTGACACATGGTGGTTAAATATTATTATCCAAATTCTTGTCCCTTTTAGAAGTTTGCCTATAAACCCTTTGGCGGTTAAAAATCTCCTAAAATTCAAAGCTATTAATAGAGAAAAATGATACTCAAATACCTCTTTGACCGCGTGATGGCATTCGTCGGTCTGTTGTTTTTATGGCCCATTTTATTGGTTGTCGCAGTCCTTATTAAAGTGAAGATGCCGGGCGGTCCGGTAATTTTCACTCAAAAAAGAGTAGGCAAAAACGGCAAGTTATTCATAATGTATAAGTTCCGCTCGATGACTGTCGGACACGGAGGTTCTTCGGTGTCAGTTGCAGGCGAAAGTCGCATTACTCCGCTCGGGGCAAAACTTCGTCACTACAAACTCGATGAATTACCCGAGCTCTGGAATGTACTCATCGGTGATATGAGTTTCGTAGGTCCGCGTCCCGATGTGCCCGGATATGCCGACCAACTAAAAGGTAGCGACCGAGATGTATTGAAACTACGTCCCGGTATCACCGGTCCTGCTTCGCTCAAATATCGCGACGAAGAAGATTTATTGGCGCGGCAAACCGACCCTCAACGATATAACGACGAAGTAATTTTTCCCGATAAGGTACGAATCAATCTCTATTATCTCAACCACTACTCGTTCATTAAAGATATACAGATGATTTTCTGTACCGTGTTGGGCAAACGAATGAAATACAATAACGAATTAATATAATCGTAGATATGCGCGACCGTATTTACCTTTGCTTGGCTCATATGAGCGGCAAGGAACAAGATTTTATAAAGGAGGCGTTCGACACAAATTGGGTTGTACCTATGGGTCCGAATGTTACCGGATTTGAGAAAGACCTCGAAGAATTTGTAAATAAAACACAGGGCGAGTCGCTCGATAAGAAAGTGGTATGTCTGTCGGCAGGTACGGCGGCAGTACATCTCGCCCTCTTGGCGTGTGGCGTCGGTCAGGGCGACGAAGTACTCGTACAGTCGTTCACATTCTGCGCATCGAGCCACCCAATCACCTACCTCGGCGCAACTCCCGTATTCATCGACTCGGAGCGCGAAACGTGGAATCTGGATCCCGACCTCCTCGAAGAGGCCATCAAAGACCGCATTGCCAAGACCGGTCGCAAACCTAAGGCAATCATCCCCGTAGCTCTCTACGGTATGCCATACCAAGCCGACCGCATTATGGAGATTGCCAACCGCTACGACATTCCCGTAATCGAAGACGGAGCCGAAGGCTTCGGTTCACTCTACAAAGGTCAGGCACTCGGCACCTTTGGCGAATATGGCGTACTGTCGTTCAACGGCAACAAGATGATTACAACCTCGGGCGGCGGCGCACTCATCTGCCCCGATGCCGACAAAGCACGCGAAATCCTTTTCTACGCCACCCAAGCACGCGAATCGTATCCCTACTACCAACACGAACACATCGGATACAACTACCGAATGTCGAACATCTGCGCCGGCATCGGTCGCGGTCAGATGACCATCGTCGACGAGCACATTGCCCACCACCGCCACGTGCAAGAGCTTTACTGCAAACTCCTTAAAGACGTCGACGGCATAACGATGCACTGCAATCCCTCAGCCGACTACGACTCCAACTTCTGGCTCTGCACCGCAACCCTCGACACCGACCTCCGCATCGTAGGACAAGAAAACGCCTACCGCCAAGTAATCACCGGAGCAGTCGGCGGAGCTGCAGGCGTAACCCACGCCGCCAAGACTGCCACCACCGACTGCCAGCCCAACGCCAACGTCGAAGCCCTCCGAGTAGCCCTCGACGCCGCCAACATCGAAGCCCGCCCCTTGTGGAAACCGATGCACCGCCAACCCGTCTACCGCAATGCCCCCGCATACACCAACGGCGTGAGCGAATCGCTCTTCGCAGTCGGAATCTGCCTCCCCGCCGGCCCCTACGTTACCGACGACGACGTCCACTATATCGTCGACACCATCAAAGCAAGCATCGCAAAGTAAACTTATTCACATCCATAAAGCACGACAGAGCCACCCCGAGGGGTGGCTCTGTCGTAATGTGCAGCCTCCTTTTTATCGCCATAATATAAAAAGCGCACCGCTACTTAGCGATGCGCCGGTTATAATGATTAACAAGGAAAGAAGAGTTTCCTTTTCTTCTTAAAAGAACGGTTTTGAGGCAAAAAACTATCATCAACTACTTCCAAATCAAAGATTTTTGTAAAATCTCATTATAGGTAACGTTTTTTTCGTAACTTTGTTCAGCAATAGTGAATTACTTATATTTAACTATTGAAAATCGACTCTAAAAACCTTTTATCTCTTATTTAGAAACTAATGTCTTTCACTAATATCTCTGATTTTCAAAAGCTTTCATACTCATCTGTAAAGCTACGAAAGCAAATATTGGGAACGCTTCTCAAATGGAATTGGGAACTCTTTGGACTATTATTCGCGCTGATTCTTATATCATCAGGACTATCTTATTTCTTTGTTCCCGACGATTGGGAGAAGCTAATATATTTTAATATCCTAAATATATTCACTTTCCTAATTATTAAATCTTGCTATCAACTTATTGCCATTTTTAGTTTGCGCAAGAAAGACTCAAAAATAACATGGGTTTACATTGTTACCATGTTGACTCTTATTGCATGGTTGCTTTGTTTCCTACTTTTATACAATACTAAAGACAATCTTAAAATAATAGCCATCATTGGTGCTATCGGATCACTCTTATCTTGGATATTTCAAGATAAGATTAAAGGAGTTGCTACGTACCTGCACATCCGCACACACCATCTGCTCAACATAGGCGACTGGATACAAATCCCGGCAAAAAATGTCGATGGCTCTATCACAAAAATTACCCTTACATCAGTTACCATCAGTAATTGGGATACAACAACCTCAATAATCCCCATCAGCGCTCTATCGACTGAGCATGTAATCAACCTACAAAGTATGATGGAAGGAAAAACTTATGGCCGTCGGATGTACAAAAGTTTCACTCTCGATACCAGTTGGTTCCATCCACTATCGGAAGATGAAGCCAATCGACTAAAGGCACTAGACGATGTTACTAAGTATCTTCCAAAAGATGAAATCAAAGAACATGTCAGCAACGCAAAACTATACCGACTTTATTTATATCATTGGCTAACAAGCCATCCCCACATATCCCAGCATCCACGCCTTATTGTTAGATGGCTTGAACAGACTAACAATGGTATGCCATTACAGATTTATGCATTTATCTCAGATAGCAGCCTGATGTCGTTCGAATGGCAGCAATCACTGATTATCGAACACATAATCGAATCATTAAATTGGTTTGGGCTAAAACTATACCAAAGTCCATCTAGTTTTGATGTCAGCAACAACAACATTTATTTGACTTCCAAACCGGCAATCTATCGATAAGCGCCACATGAACACCTTGAAAGAACACCCATTTGAACTCATGCGTAGAAAGTCGGGCGATAAATATTCCGACTCTATTATCAAGAATTTTTATATCGCCCGTTGCTATGGTCTTTCTTTATTAAAAGAAATTGCAGAGAACGAACCATTTGCTCCCGGTTGCAAAAAATCGCTCCACATTGTATTCGAAAATACAGAAGATAGGATGTTGTTTGTAGCGCGACAGATAGCCCTTTCTGCTCACTTTCTAAACTTTCAAGAAGAAGGAGATGATGAACCTCCCCAAAATCGCACGACTCTTACATTCTTGACTTCTGACCAGAATATCAAAACGATTCTTTCTTCGGAAGAATACTTATGCAATCTGCCACACTTTTGCAAAGTTGTAGATCTCGACAATCGAGTCGAAAATGAGGATTCTTATATCGATATCGAGATACATTTCACTTCGAGTATGCCCAATTTCAAATCTAACGAAGTTGGATACCTTATAACCCAAGATAGCGTCGACTCATATTTCAACAACGTTAAAAATGACGACGACAATATCTTTTCGATTGACACCCGCAAATCATACTACACGAGTGAAATGTACTGCATCGGCGAAACAATCGACAATCTGCCATACGAAGACATACACGATACCAAGCGATATTCGATGGCATTAAACGTTTACCAATTTGGCAAACTTAAGAATCAACCCCAACCAATGTTTGACAAACCCATTAGGGATAGCGAACAATATCGGTTAAAAGAAGCTCTTTCTAATGTATTTTGCTCTGATTGCTTTGAAATAAGAGCAATGGCTTTCTCATCCCTCGACGACACCAATAGTAAAGATGTGTTGACATCTTGGGAAAAGCACAACAAAGAATTATCGGAGAGCGAACACGCTCGTTGGGTAGTCGAAAAACTCATTATGGGTTATCGTCCTCTCAATACCGAAGAGCGTTACCACGACCAGCAGCTATACATCTGCGGACAAAAAAACAAACTTAAGGACTATAGAACAAAGCTCAAACGCAACGACGATACCTTGGCTCATATCGACCTCTGCTCTTATCGAGATTTACGTAGAGTTAATCCCGACAACTTGAAATACGATAGCTTTTTAATGCTGGGAATTCCGAAAATTTTAGAACGGATAAAGGACCTCCAGAGAGCAACCAAGTGATAGTATCAAACTCGTATTCCATTACTACAACATACTGAGTATATCAAATCATTAATCCCACGCATACACATCCATTCAACATTCTTTAACAAGAGTTTAGAAGTCGATTTGGCACAATGTTTGTATTTTTGTGTTTTACTTACATAAAACGCCAATGAAACGAATTATTCTGTCTGTAATGACAGCACTTACACTTCTGACTAGCTCTTGTATGATGCAAACAGAGAACATCTTCGAACGCCCGTTCGATACAGAACACGGCACTGCTCCTTTCTCCAAAATCGACGACTCGCAATGGATGCCGGCTATCGACCGCGGCATCGAATTGGCGCGTCAAGAAGTTGACGCCATCACAATGCAGCGTTCGCGTCCCGATTTTGAAAATACTATCGTTGCGCTCGAACGCGTAGGCGAAGACCTCAACCGCGTCCTTAACGTTTTCTACCCTCTTATGTCGGCTCACTCTTCCGACAAAATGATGGAAATCGCCATGGAAGCTTCGGCTAAATTGAGCGACTACTCTACTTCATTGGTTCTCAATGAAGAACTCTGGAAACGTGTTAAGTCGGTTTACGACAATCGCGAGCTATTCAACCTCGACACCGAGGATATGCAGCTTCTCCAAAAAACATACGATTCATTTGCTCTATCGGGTGCGAACCTCGAAGGCGAAGATCGTGAGAAATACAAAAAACTAACTGCAGAACTTTCATCTCTAACCACTGCTTTCGGACAGAACGTACTCAAAGAGATGAACACATACGAAATCTACCTTACTGCTGACGACCTTAGCGGACTACCCGAAAGCTCTGTCACTGCAGCGGCTGAAGCTGCTAAGGAAAAAGGACACGAAGGCGAATACCTCTTCACTCTCGATCAGCCCGTCTACTCTGCGTTCTTGAAATACTCCGACCGCGCCGACCTCCGCGAACGCATGTATCGTCTCAACTGCGGTCGTAACACTAAGGGCGAATTCTCAAATATTGAAAACATCAAGCGCATCTCCGAAATCCGCATGGAGATCGCTCGACTTCTCGGTAGCGAAAATTTCGCTCAGCACAATCTCAAACGCACCATGGCTCAGACTCCCGAAGCCGTTTACAACCTACTCGGAAGCCTTCGTGATGCATACCGTCCTGCTCTCGATGCTGAATTGGCTGAATTGACCGAATTTGCATCGAAATTAGAAGGCAAAACCATCACAATCCAACCTTGGGACTATAGCTACTATTCTAACAAACTCAAAGCCGAAAAATATGCTTTCGATGAAGAAGCGCTACGCCCATATTTCAAGCTCGACAACGTTGTCGATGGTGTTTTCGGACTCGCTACAAAGCTTTATGGACTCCAATTCGTTCCAAACGAAGCTATTGAAGTTTACCACCCCGACGTTAAAGCGTACGACGTGAACGATGCCGAAGGCAAATATGTAGGTGTACTTTACACCGACTTCTTCCCTCGTTCGACTAAACGTCCCGGAGCTTGGATGACAAACTTCAAAGACGAATACTTTGACGAAAACGGTGTTAGCTCTCGTCCTCACGTTACAATCGTGATGAACTTCACAAAGCCAACCGCCGAAAAGCCTTCGCTTCTTACACCTTACGAAGTTGAAACATTCCTTCACGAATTTGGTCACGCTCTCCACGGACTCCTCGCAGAAACCAAATATGCCTCTCTCTCAGGTACTGCGGTTTACCGCGATTTCGTCGAACTTCCCTCGCAGTTCAACGAAAACTACATGACCGAAAAAGAATTCCTCGACGGCTTTGCGCGCCACTATCAGACCGGAGAACCTATCCCCGCTGAAATGGTTGAACGTCTCGTTGCTTCTTCTCAGTACGGAGCTGCATACGCCTGTATGCGCCAGCTCAACTTCGGCTACCTCGACATGGCTTGGCATACTATTACCTCACCCGTTGAAGACCATATTGCCTTCGAACGTCAAGCCATCGACCCCGTCCGCATCTTCCCCGACGTTGAAGGTGCAATGAACTCGACCCAATTCAGCCATATCTTCTCAGGAGGCTATGCTGCCGGATACTACAGCTACAAATGGGCTGAAGTTCTCGATGCCGACGCGTTTGCGTTCTTCAAAGAAAAAGGAATCTTCGACAAAGAAACTGCCGACAGTTTCCGTCGAAACATCCTCACTCGCGGTGGCACAGAAAACCCTGCTGAACTCTATCGCCGTTTCCGCGGTCAAGATCCCACGATTGACGCGCTCCTTATCCGCGACGGCATCCGCGATGCGAAAAAGAAAGCTCCCGCAATCAAAAAAGATTAATTTTTAATCAATAATGCACACCACCACACATACTCCACGATTTACCGTAACGCCGATTGCTTACGTTATTGCAACGTCTCGACGCAAGTTGTGGAGTATCGTGTGGATAATGTCTGCTATTTTCTTTACATGTATAATAGCCGGATTCACACACTCTCGTTATTGGTATCTCGGCTTAATGCTTGCGTTCGTAATCTACCCGATGATCCACTCTCTCGCTTGGATGATTATCGGCATGAAGAAATCTATGATCTGGCTTCTTCGTCCTCAAGAGTGGATTGCCAACTCGAATGGCATCGAAGTTATTTTTTTCGGATACGCTGAAGATAGTTCCGAAGTCTATCGAATCAACCTAAAAAGCGAAGAACTCGGCAAAATCGAACAACACCACAACCACTGGCTTATTGAAACGCCTTCTCGACCTCTCAAAATCGACTTTCTCCTCATCCCGACAGAGCTACTTCCTGTTGACAGCCTTCCTACAACAGAATTATGACATCCTACAACTTCCAACAAATACGCGAAAACATCGCCAATGCAAACGCCGCTTATTTAAATAATAAGTTAGCGGAAGCATTCTCTTTTCTGCGTTCTGCTGCGAAAATTTCCCCTGCGATTCTAAATGACATCGATGCACTCGAAGCCAAATATTTCTATATGCTTCGTTTATTGGTGTCGAACGTAAATATGCCCGAGATTACCGACTCTACTTTGTCGATTAAAGAGGACGTCCGATCGTTGATTCTTCGACTAAATTCAGAGCTCGAAGCTAAAGACGGGGCAACTCTGTTCAGCAGCCAACTTCGATACCAAGCTCTCCGTCCGGAAGAAAGTCTGGCGTCGCTATTCAGCGACTACCTCACTGAAGCCGACCGTCTAAGAACCGACACATCTGCTCTAACCGACACTCGGCAAAAAGCAGGGCTTGAGCGCATCGCTTCCGACATTTTCATGCGTTTATGGGTCGAATATCCCATAACCGAAGAAAATGCTAATCTAATCGAAAGCATCATCACCGACGAATCAATCCCCGCCTACAACCGTACCATGTGGGTCTCTGCCATCGGACTTTCTGCGCTACGATTCGATGACCGAAGAATAATCGATTTACTCATAAATATCCACAGCCATACCGACGATTCCGTCTCGACAACTGCTGCAATTTGGTGTCTTGCATCTCTTGTAAAACACTCTACGCGTGCCTTCAATAAAAATTTTATCGACTCTACCATCGACCGTCTCGAAGCGGCACATCCCGGAGATACTGCTGCTGTAATTCTTGAGTGGACGCGGTCTCTTGGAACAAACACCCAAACTGATTACATCAACGAAATCACGCCTCATCTACGCGATATGGATCGCCAAATCCGCGAAAAATTCGAGAATATCGACCCCGAGAAACTCGAAGAAATGATGAGGAACCCAGAAGAACTATCTAACAACCTCGACATAAATGGATTCGACTCTCTAAAACGCTTTGCAGAAGCTCAGCAAAAAGGCGACGACGTCTTCCTTTCAAGCCTTGGTAAAATACGTTCTTTCGATTTTTTCAATTCTTTAGCAAACTGGTTTCTCCCCTTCCATACCGACCACAGCGCACTAGCCACTGTTGTCGACAGTGAAGGTGCAGCTATTGCCGACACCATTGAGCGTACTCCGGTTATCTGCGACAGTGATAAATACGCTCTTTTATTGACCATGGCTGCAACTCCGGCTAATATGCGTTCTATGGTGTTCGAATCAATGAACTCTCAATTGATGAATGCCTACCAATCCGATGAGCTAAACGCTATGCTCGAGTCATCGCAGATTGCAAAAAGCCGGCAAGCTATCATCAACAACACATTAAAAAACTTATACCGGTTCTTCAATTTACACCCGCGCAAAGAAGAATTCGGAAACATTCTCTCTAAAACTCCCTCCGAATTTATTTTCGCTTCTCATTTTTCAACCGAAATCAATAGCGAATTAGGCGATATGCTTTTTGCTGCACGCGAGTATTATGGCGCTACTTCCTACTACTCTTGTGCCGACAATCTATCCGCAAAGCAGCTTTTCAATATGGCGATTGCTTTTGAAAATTTAAATGACATCGACAATGCTTGCAAGCAATACATCGCTACTATCAACTTAAAGCCTGACTACGATGATGCTATAATGCGTCTATCTAATATTTACATAGATCAACAAAAATTCGAGGATGCATTGACATGCCTCCTACGTATTCAAGACGCAAAAACACACGACATCGTATACCTAAAAACGCTCGGTGAAACATACGTTCATCTAAATCGTTGGGAAGATGCCGTCAATATTTTCTATAATCTTGACTACATTCTACCTGAAGATGTCAACACTTTCAAAGCTTCTCTCGCATGGGCGCTTACAGTTACCGCCGACTATGATGCTGCTGCCGATGTATTTCAAAATGCAATAATAGATGCATCAGCCGACCTCGGACATCATGCTATACTTCTTTGGCTCTCCGACAATCGTCGCGAAGCTCTCGACCTAATCAAAAAAGCAAAAGAATTAGATAAAAATTTCAACATCGAAGATGCCGGGTACAAGTATATCGTAGCAAATCATAGCAAAGGTGCGTCTCTTCCATTGATAAACGAAGCTATGCACTACATCGACAACGGTAGCATTTTCGGAAACATCATATAACGCAATTTATTAACTATAACACTATAAACCAATAATCAAAATGGTAATTCAACGTTGGCAAAACCTTTTACTCCTTTTTGCCCTAATTTTCACAGGCTTATTCTGTGCCACTTCATACGCGGTAATCCCAGGCGATGTTCCCGCTAATGTATACGCATACGACACCCCGGTTCTATTGATTATCAACCTCGTCGTAGTAACCTTGCTTGCCATAGGCATTTCAGTATTCAAAAACCTCAAACGACAGATGACTATCGCTAACATTGTCATGGTGCTCATCTGCGCTTCGCTCGTTACTTGTGGTGCTCTACTCTACCTCGTTACACCTACAGCAGATCTCGTTATGCTAGGTGGGGTCAACTATCTCATTCTTGCTTTTATTTGTACTTTGGTAGCGCGAAATTTTATGCGTAAAGACCTCAACCTCCTCCGCAGCTACGACCGCCTTAGATAATCGTTAAACGAAAATATACTAACAATAAAAGGCTCGTTTTCTCGAGCCTTTTATTGTTATTTACAGTCAAGCTTTATAGTTCGTTCAAATTTCGAAGTTGTAACTTTTACAGTAACTATACCCGACTTACCGGAACTTCGAATCACGGCTAGTGCACGACCTTTCCACGCGTGGTGAGTATTGTCATAGTATGGGTCGCAATCCTTTATATCTGCATTTCCCATAGCGATAAGCGAAGCTGGACCATCAACCGATAGCGTCAGCAAATCATCGGAAATAGGCACTACGCGCCCGTCAGCATCAACACATTCAATTGTAACAAACGACAAATCAGAGGCATTAGCTGCAAGACTTTCACGATCAGCTGTAAGACGTATACCAGCAACCGGACCTGATGTTGCTAATTCAACTGATTCACAAACGATGCCATTCTTTATGCCATCTGCCCTAAGAACACCGGGTGTATAAGGCAGAGTAAACGTAGCCTTCATTTGCTCCACTTTCATATCACCTATGAGTCCGTCATTTAGATACAGACGCACGCGAGGATAACGTGAATAGACTTCGACATCAATAGCCCGACCTTCGTGTCCTGGCCAATTCCACGACTCAAAGGTTGGCCATACACCCCATTGAGTCGTTTGGATTATACCATTATAGCCATCCGGCTCTCGTACAGCCAGATATAGCTTTTCGCCGTCTTCATTCCATAACATCGAACGATAGTGACTTATTGGCTTTCGCAAGCCGGTGAGATCGACATCTCCACAATACGCTGCATGCCATGGATATAGCGGACGATGATAATGTTCGCCCTCTACATCACCCTGATAGTACCAACGACCAATGCCCGACTCTCCAATATAGTCGATAGCCGTCCATACAAAATCGCCTACCACATAAGAATGTTCTTTGGTCATTATATAGTTACTCCAAGCATCACGAGGATACGACTCCGTTTGCATCATCACTCGTTTAGGCACTCGTTCGTGGTCTCCTTCTGCTTTATGAATCATATAGTTATACCCGACAATATCGTGCTCGGCTGCTAACGGGTCATATATTTCCCAATCGGCATCCCACGATGCAAGTGCCTGTGTAACGGGGCGGGTGGGGTCTATCGAACGACATAAACCTGCTAGCATATTAGCATCTTTGACTGCTTGAGGAGATTTGCGCTCTATAATTTCATTACCTATACTCCAGCAAAAAATAGATGGATGATTACGATCGCGACGAACCATTATAGCTGCATCACGCTCAGCCCACTCATCGAAAAGTAGATGATAGTCATGACTATTCTTAGCATCGCGCCAACCATCGAACGCCTCATCAATAACAAGCAAACCAAGCTCATCACAAGCTGTTAAAAAAACTTCCGACGGGAGATTATGCGATGTGCGAACTGCATTAAAGCCGGCTTCTTTCAGCATCTCTACCTTGCGACGCTCTGCGCGGTCGTAAGCTGCAGCTCCAAGAATACCATTGTCGTGATGTACGCAACCTCCATTGAGTTTCATTGGTTCGCCATTAAGTACAAATCCATCTTCTGCTGAATAGCTGATTGTACGAAAACCAAACTGTTGCTCTACCGAGTCAATAATTTCACCTCTTTCTTTTACCGTAATTTTGGCCGCATAAAGATTCGGAGAGGTTGGCGACCACGACTTGGCATCAGGTACAACAAGCGAAAGCCTCGCCATATCGACGGAATTCGGATTAAGCGAGAGTGTCGCTTCTTTTTTAACGCCGGCTACATCGGCTGTAACTATAAGAGTACGCCTACTTGACGACAAATTTTCGAGCTCAATAGCTATATCGACAGTTTTGAGGTCCGGAGTTTGGATAGATACACCCCAATCCATAATACGGACATTATCGGTCGACACCATCCATACATTTCGATAGATACCGGAACCTGAATACCAGCGACAATTCTTCTGATTGGAGTTATCAACCTTTACAATAATAGTATTATCACCTTTCTTGACATAGGGGGTAATATCTACAAAAAATGACGAATAACCATACGGATGACCACCAACCAAATTACCGTTGATATACACTTCCGAGCGTTCATACACTCCCTCGAAGTACAGCTTAAGAACTCGGTCCGCAATATCATGGTCAATATTCAAGTTTTTGGTGTACCAAGCGACACCTCCAGGCAAATATGCTCCATCGTTGCCTGGAGCTGCTTCTTTATCAAATGGAAGAAGCACACTCCAATCGTGTGGTAATGTAATATCTTGCCATAGCGAATCTTGAATCTCAGTTACTTTTTCTGTAATGGTGGCGCTATCGGTAAGATGAAAGCGCCAACCATTATTAAGTAATACCTTTCGTCCGTCGTCGGCTGTTGCCAACAACGAAGAAGCCGCTACGAGAGCGGCTAGGAAAAATCGTTTATTCATTTATTAAAAATAATATTCCAAAACTTTGGGATACACAAGCATTCCGCTACCGACTTGCTGTGCCACACTTTCTCCCATCGTTTTTGCAACGATTGCAAGCGCGAACGGAAGTGCTGATGCCGGACCATTACCGGTTACTATTCGATTGGTAATTGCAACAGGCACGTCTCGCATCACGGCACCTCCTGCCTTACACATATCTTCAAAGCCGGGATAGCAGGTAGCATCTTCTCCGTTGAGAATTCCAAGAGGTGCAAGCACTACACCTGGAGCTGCACATATTGCAGCAATTTTACCTTTATGTGCCTTGAGTGCTACACAAAGTGGCTCGCATGCAGCTAGATTGGTTGAACCGGGCATTCCGCCGGGTACAATGAGCCATTCAGCTTCTGCAAGGCATACTTCATTAAAGAGAAGGTCGGCTTTTACAGCGACTCCGTGTGCTCCGTTTACAACTTTGTCTGAAGTAATACTTACGGTCTTAACATCCATACCGGCTCGACGCATTACATCGACGGTGGTGAGTGCTTCTACTTCTTCAAATCCATCTGCAAGAAAAATAAAAGATCGTTGCATAATCGTAAGGGGAATTAGAAGGATAGGCATCCTTCGGTTAAATAATAAATACTACTACAAGACAACAATGTCTGTGGATGTATAGTTCGTTTAACGGAGAGATTTTGTATTTTTGCGTTACAAATTCTTTTAGTTATGAAATTTCGATTTGAAATTATGCCGCTAATTTCGGCATTTATTTTGACTTTTGCAAGCTGTTCGGATAAATATTTTATATCCGACGGCCTCACTTGGGGAACTAGCTACCATATTGTCTACTCTGCCTCAACGCCTCTCGACTCTGATATCAAGGATGTACTGGAATTGGTCAATAATGAGTTATCTATGTTTAACCCATCTTCAACGGTATCGCGAATCAATGCCGGTAAAACCGATTCTGCCGGTATATATTTTTCTGAAGTTTTTACGCTCGCTCAAGAAATCAACAGCTTATCAAGAGGTGTCTACGACCCGACTGTTGGACCTCTAACTGATCTTTGGGGGTTCGGACGAAAGCAAATCTCCTCTACTCCATCCGATAGTGCCATTGCGGTTGCTCTTAGAGCGGTAGGCATTGGCGATTGCTCAATCAGCCCGGATGGATTAGTGGTAAAGAAAAGCCCGGCCACCGTATTCGACTTCTCTTCGATTGCTAAAGGCTATGGTGTCGATTTAGTTGGCCGTATGCTCGAAAAAAACGGGGTCGAGAATTATATGATCGAAATTGGCGGTGAAATTCTAGTCAAGGGTGTAAACCCTCAAGGGCGTCGTTGGCATATCCAAATCGACTCTCCCGAAGCTGGATTCGATCACAAACAACTATCTATCGTTGCTCTCGGTCCCATACGCACTGCAATGGCTTCTTCTGGCAATTACCGAAACTATCGACGCAATTCTGAAGGTAAAACTTACGGACACACCCTATCACCAATCTCCGGTTACCCAGTCGAAGGTATCATCCCGGCTGCTACGGTCATCGCTCCGGATTGTGCTACTGCCGACGCACTTGCTACTGCTTGTATGGCATCTGCTCACCCCGATAGCGCGATTGCCATACTCAACCGTGCCAAGGTTGCAGGACTAGTCATCGACACTGCTTTGACTGTCATCAAAACTGCGAATTTTCCGGAATAAACATATTTTAACTCGCCTTAACACTCTATCAAATGGAATTGTTATAACTTTACGCCCGGAAGGTTAAATCCTTCTCTGACTTTTCGACCATTAAACTAACCATTATTAGCCCCTCTCTTCTCACATCCATGAGAACCAAAATCCTTGTAATTGACGACGAAGAAGCGGTATGCGAAATTCTTAAATACAACCTTGAGCGCGATGGCTATGAGGTCGTATGTGCATATAGTGCAGAAGAGGCTCTTGAAATTTGCAATCTTGACGCCTTCTCGATATACATGGTAGATATCATGATGGGACAAATGAGTGGGTTCGATTTCGCGAATAATGTACGAAACAACACATCCACCGAAAATATCCCTATCCTATTCTGCTCTGCACTAACCGATGAAGATTATGTAGTGAAAGGGCTTAATATCGGTGCCGACGACTATGTAAGAAAGCCTTTTAACATCAACGAGGTTCTCGCTCGTGTACGTGCTGTCCTACGTCGATCCGAATCTACAAATCACCATACAAACGCTCATACGCCTGAATCTCTATACGAAAACGACCTTGTGTACAAAGATTTAAGAATCGACCTTAACAACAAGGAGTGTTTCATCGGAGAAAATATCATTGCTCTAACTCGCACTGAATTCGACATACTTGTTTTCTTCATTTCTCATCCAAATAAAATATACTCACGTGAGGAAATTATTAAGAACGTTTGGGGGAACGACATAGTCGTTTCTGAAAGAACTATCGACACAAACATCACTCGTATGCGAAAAAAACTATTGCACCTCGAGAGCAACATTGTAACACGTATAGGTTTCGGCTATGGATTTAAAAAGACGGATTAGCTACCAATGGCAATTATTCATTCCGTTGGTTACAACTCTTTGGATTGTTATATTCGGTATGACATACTGGCAATTCTACAACGAACGTCAGTATAGACTCCAACACATAAATGCTCAACTCGAACTCGTCAACAAACGAATCATCGCTGCTTACGAAACCGACTTTAACTATATCCAATTCATCGACTTCGTGTGTCGATATTACCGCGAAAACCCTCTTTACGACCTCCTTAGAGTTTCGGTTTACGTCGACAATAAGCTGATTCGTTCTTGGGGCGACACTATTGCTCTTCCTCCGGATGAACTCGACGAACAAGGCATTACTCATACTTCTTTAACGAGTAATAAATCTGATAATTATTTCTTCTATCGCGTCGAACAATCTACCGACAAACGATTCGCAGTCTGCACACTCCTTCCATTCGACAACGACATCCTTAGTGCATCACTCCCTTCATATAGTATATTTTGGATAATGTTTGCTCTTGGTTGTATCATGACTGCCGTATCTTATATCTCGACTCGATACTTCAGTCGAAATATCAACATTTTGCGCTCGTTTGCTAAAAAAGCCGCTACTGATAATGGATTCGTTCCGGCAGTCGACTTTCCACAAGACGAACTCGGCGACATCAACCGACAAATCGTTCGGCTTTACAATCAACGTTCGCAAGCCATGCTCGAGCAAAAACGCGAACACGAGGTCGCTATTCATGCCATCGAAGAAAAAGCACAAGCTAAACGACAACTAACAAACAATATCAACCACGAACTTCGCACTCCAATCGGCGTCATAAAAGGATACATCGATACGATTATCAACGACCATGATATGGACAACGACTCGCGTAATCACTTCCTCAAAAAAGCGCAGCAACACGTCGAGAGACTTGCAAACCTTGTTTCTGATGTCGCAATCTTAACTAGGCTCGAAGATGGCGGCGAATTAGTCGCGACTGAACCACTTAACTTCCATGACCTTGTATACACTGTCGCAAATGAACTAAACGAAACAGGCGCCCTCAACGATTTATCTTTCACATTCGACATTCCTCTCGATTGTACCGTTATTGGCAATTACAACATCCTATCCGGCATGATTAATAACCTTTTTCGCAATGCTGCTGCATACTCAAAGGGGACTCTCTGCGAATTGCTTACACTAAATGCCGACAATCGCTTTTTCTACTTCGAATTCCGAGACAATGGCATTGGAGTCGACGAAAAACACCTTCCACACCTATTTGAGCGATTCTACCGCATCGACTCAGGACGATCTCGCAAAGACGGAGGCTCCGGACTAGGTCTACCAATTGTTCGAAACTCCATAATCGTACTCGGCGGAAACATTACAGTCGAAAACGGTATTACCGGTGGGCTCGCTTTCAAATTCTCACTACTCAGAGCCAAGCCAAGGATATAATAGCACAAAATATTATTACTATCTTACCTTATATCAACATCTTGCGACACTCGTATAAAAATTCTTCGAAAAAAGTTGCAAAAAAATTTGGCAAAACAAAAAATCATGCGTAACTTTGCATCCGCAAACGGGAAATAACCCGATTCAAAATTGCCTTGTGGTGTAATGGTAGCACGTCGGATTCTGGTTCCGCCTGTGAGGG
>CAZYYV010000049.1:0-17812 GCA_964651295.1 uncultured Bacteroides sp. | reverse complement strand
AAAAAGAGACCGCTCCACATAAGTGAAGCAGTCTCTTTATAAGAGCCACATCAAAGGATGCGATGAAACTCCGAAAAGACAGGATTTGAGTGCTCGCCGCCCTTTGTAATCCTCCGGCTCAAAGGCTCATACCTCGAAAGGTATGCTGAGGCCCGCCATCAGTCGGTCAAGCTTGTCTCGGTATTTCACGTAAAATTGACGAGTTTCCCAATCTACTTTGATGTGGTATATTTTCGCGAGACTCTCTAGTCTCGTATCGTTCATTTTTCTAACGCAAAGTTAAGCAGAAGAGTTCGTATCTGCAAATTTTTCTTCAAAAAAATTCGAATTAGAAAAGAGGCAATGTAGCCGGATTGTTGATGTATTTATCTTCGAACTGACGGTCGGACATGAAGAGCATCAAAATCCCCTGAACGAATGTTACGATTGACCAAAGACCACAAGTAACTAACGAAAGGATAATTGTAATAATACCTGCTTTAGCTTTGCCAATAACGAAATAGTGAATACCCAAGCTACCGATAAGCAAAGCCAAGACGCCACAGAGAATACGTTTAGATTCACCTTTGCGAGCGTTCTGAAGGACTTCCATCAAATCGGGGAAGGTGTATAGAGGTTTGAAGTTTGTGCCATCGCAACTAACCTGGGCATTTTCGTCGACATTATAGGCCAACAACTGCGAAGCAGTCATCGGACCAATGATATTTCCATTAAGGTTTAAATAGTACATCATAAATTGATTATTTTTGGCAAATATCGTAAGAATCTTCGAGATATGCAAACTAAAAATCAATAACGTTCAGTCCATTCTCGTTTTAAAGGCTTATAAGTACGGCTAACGGTTCTAGAGCCGAAAATGCTCCACTCATAACCACAAACATAGCATCGATAATTATCATTCCATTGATGCTCGACTTCGGTGCGTTCGACCAACTCCTGAGGATCTACGATTTCAGAATTTGAAATACGCCTATCGATATATTTTTCATCTATATCTCTCCAATATGATTTTTTATTAGTTACATACCCCAAATCATCTTGTCCTGTCCAAGTAGTGGAAAAACTATGACACTTAGCGCAACGAAAACATTCTATTATGATTATTGGTCTAAATAATAAGTTGAACGCAATAATGCAAAAATAAAACATTGTAAAAATAAAAGTCAGATTGAAAGTATTGGCATAAAAGACATCGTATAAATACTTAATCATACCTACACTTATGAGTAAAGACATAATATAGACAATACTTTGATTGACAGATTGTAGTAAATATCGAACAATCGCAGGCCAAATATGTCGATAATACAACCAGACAACCACAGCCACCACAGCAAGGGATAACAAAAGATGGAAAAACGTTTGTCTCATAAAATCATAGCGAATCGGCAACAAATCAATAAGATTTTTTCCAAGATTTATATATGCACCCATCACTATCAACGAGAAAATATTAGCTAAACAACGCCCCATCTGAAAATGAAAGTATGGCCAGCCCTTCTCTTTGACATGCAAGTCATAAGCCATTCCACTCAACTTGACCCTCCAAGCAGCATGAAGCATCAAACAAGTCATGGGGAAAAGTATGGAATAATATACCGCAGCAGAACTCCAGCCTTCGACAAAAGCAGCATCTGAAAATACAACCATAGGCAACGTTATTAGCGATGAAATAAGCAACACGATATATGCAAATGCTGGACTTAAATCATAATCAAGATAAGCCCATTTCATACCCAAAATCAATATTAACGCCAAAAAAGCCGGAATCAGAAGCCATAAAAGAGCTTTGCTTAATTCGATATCGAGCAACTTATGATAAATAAGTTTGTGATATTTTGCGAGTTCATCCAAACTTGGGAAGGAAAACTTAAAACCACTACCCTCCTGCTGATTGTCATCAAAAGCAAAGTGATAATCCTGGCTCAAATATGAATCTGCTACGTAGCCTTTAATACCATTTTGCGCACGAACTTCAGTCCATCCGTGATAAGTATATGCAGTGTCGATAACTACAACTGTCGAGCCAGGAGCTAACTGATATATAATGCCATAATTCGTTCCAGGGCCGGAGCGCATATTCAATTTCTTTGACGAAATCACTTTTGCAATCGGTTCTAACGGATATTGAGCATCGGCATTTGCAGCTATCGGGATCAATAGCAGAAGTAAAAGACAAAAACAGTTCAACAACTTAGAATTAAAATTTTTCATAGCATATGTGAAGATTCGCAAATATCGTGAGAATCTTTGAGATGAGCAAGAATAAATTAAAAAAACAAAAAGTGAATGAATTTTGCGATTTAATGAAAAAAACAGTAAATTTGTAGCAACTTTGCCAAGAAAGACCCACTATGACATATACTCCTGATTCAGAAACCGACCCAGTACTTCGCCCCGAGGACGAAGAAGTAAAGGACACCCCTGTCGAAACGACAGAGGTCGAATCTATTTCGAGTGACGACGAAATGACCGATGACGAAGCGGCCGCCGCAGCAGAGCGTCGCCGTCCGTTTACGAGTGCCGACAAAGTTGTACGTCATCATCTCCGCGGCATGTATCAGTCGTGGTTTCTAGAGTATGCCTCATACGTAATTCTCGAACGCGCCGTACCACATATTGACGACGGTCTCAAGCCAGTTCAACGTCGTATTCTACACGCAATGAAGACCATCGACGACGAGCGATTTAACAAGGTGGCGAATATCGTCGGTACAACAATGCAATATCACCCCCATGGTGATGCCTCAATCAAGGATGCATTGGTTCAATTGGGTCAGAAAGAATTACTTATCGAAACACAGGGTAACTGGGGTAACATCCTAACGGGGACAGCAGCGGCAGCAGCACGTTATATCGAAGCACGCTTGTCGCCCTTTGCATCCGAGGTACTATTTAACCCTAAGGTAACCGAGTGGACGATGAGTTACGATGGACGTAAACGCGAACCCGTTACACTACCAACGAAATTCCCCTTACTACTTGCGCAAGGAGCCGAAGGCATTGCCGTAGGTCTTTCGTCAAAGATACTTCCGCACAACTTCAACGAAATCCTTGATGCAGCCATAGCATGCGTCCGAGGAGAGGAATTTGAATTATACCCCGACTTTATTACCGGCGGTATGGTTGACGTGGCACGCTACAACGACGGCCGTCGAGGCGGAGCGGTAAAAGTACGTGCCAAAATCGAGAAAATCGACCAACGCACCCTCAATATTACCGAACTTCCGTTTGGCAAGACCTCAGAGGCGCTTATAGAGTCGATACTCAAAGCTTTCGAACGCGGTCAGATTAAGATTCGCAAAGTAGAGAATAATACAGCAGCAGAAGCATCGATTCTTATCCACCTCATCCCCGGCACATCGAGCGACAAGACCATTGACGCACTCTATGCATTTACAGACTGCGAAGTGAACATTTCGCCCAACTGCTGCGTAATCCACGACAAAAAGCCACACTTCCTTGGCGTAAGTGATGTGCTCCGTCATAGCGTCGATACAACTCGCAATATTATTGCCGCAGAAATCGAAGTAGCCCTAGGAGAAGATCGCGAGAAACTACTATATTCTACCCTCGAGAAAATATTTATCGAAGAAAGAATTTATAAGGACAAAGAGTACGAAGAAGCTCTCGACCTCGATGCAGCCATCGCACATATCGATTCTCGTCTAGAGCCATTTAAGCCAAACTTTATTCGCGACGTAACTCGTGATGACATCTTACGTCTCTTTGAGATAAAGATGAAACGCATCTTACGCTTTAACTCCGATGATGCCAACACTGCGATCGAGAATTTAAAGAAACGTATTGCCGATAACGAGAATCGTCTAAAGCACCTCGATGATGTAACTGTAGAATGGTATCAATATCTCAAGAATAAATACGGAGCATCGTATCCGAGAAAAACTACAATTCGCAGTTTCGACAACATACAAGCAGCCACAGTGGCCGAACGCAGCGAGAAATTGTATATCAACCGCGAAGAAGGATTTATCGGCACCGCGCTTAAGAAAGACGAAGCACTATGCAACTGCTCTCCTCTCGATGATATCATCCTCTTCTACAAAGACGGACGATATAAGATAGTGCGCGTACAAGAAAAACTCTTCGTTGGCAAGAATGTACTTTATGCCGACGTCTATAAACGTGGCGACAAACGCACAATCTACAACGTAATCTATCAAAACGGTCGCGGCGGCGTTTACTACATGAAACGTTTTGCAGCAACCGGTATGACACGCGATAAAGAATACACACTTACATCAAATCTGCAACCAGGCTCAAAAATTGCTTGGTTCTCGGCTAACCATAATGGCGAAGCGGAAGTGGTGAAAGTTACACTCAAACCTAAATTGCGTCTGAAGAATTTGAGTTTTGACATCGACTTCTCACAGCTTGCAATCAAAGGTCGTGCAGCCCAAGGAAATCTCGTAACAAAGAACGATGTAGCACGATTCTCGCTCAAAGAACGCGGGCAATCGACCCTCGGAGGTCGTGAAGTATGGTTCGACTTCGATGTAATGCGAATCAACTATGACGGACGAGGCGAATATCTAGGCGAATTCGGAGGGACAGATCGCATTCTCGTCGTACTCGAATCAGGTGAATACTACACCACAAACTTCGATGTAACCAACCACTACGATGATAAAGTACTCCGCTTAGAGAAATTCCGTCCGAAACAAGAGTGGACGGCAATTCTTGATGATGCCGAGCAAGGTTATCCATATATCAAACGATTTACCTTCGAAGATTCGCCACGACGCCAACGATTCGTAGGAGATGACGCCCGATCGTCGCTTATCGCACTTTCAGATGCCGATGGAGCGATGTTCGAATTACATTTCGCCGACCCGACACGCGTTCCCCTTGTAATCGATGTAGAAGAATATATCGGACTAAAATCATTCAAAGCCCGCGGCAAACGACTCACAACTTTCGTACTCGACAAAGTTGTAGAACTCGAGCCCAAGCGTCAGCCCGAAAGCACCCCCGAGGCTGAAGAAGGAACAAACGAAGATGATAATATTGTATCAATCGACGATAACGACTCGGCAGAAAGCCAAGTCGAAGCACCGTCGCTCTTCGATGCCGATGATGAAAGTGACGATTAAACATATCATCGTCATGTGCGCACTTTTGTGTTCGATAGCACTACGAGCACAAGAGCGTCCGGTACTGTCGGCATACACATTAGAGGCCGGTTCGTCGCATATTGCCGAGACCTACCTTTCACCGCTTAAATATAACGGGTGGCAAATAGCCCTCGGCTACGAACGAATGCAAGCCATGCGCTTCTCTCCGGAAAAATGGGTGATGCGTCTATCGGGGCGCTTGGCATTTGAGCAGACTTCGAACATTGTAGGCAATGCCAATATGCAAGGGCTTGACCTAGATATTCGTTGGGGTATGATGCGTCGTATCAACTTGGATAAAAAATGGAGCATACTTGCAGGCGGATCTACCGGACTAGACTTAGGTGTACTTTACAATTCACGAAATAGCAACAACCCCATAGCAGCGAAAGCATCGTGGACCATTAACGCCTCGGTTGGAGCTGTTTACAACACACAAATCAAGAAAACGCCAATATGCCTTAGATATATAGCCGAGATGCCACTTCCGGGAGTCTTTTTCTCGCCTGAATATGGCGAATTATACTACGAAATATATCTTGGCAACCGAAGCAACTTGGTACGTGCAGCATGGCCGGGCAACTTTTTCCGCCTCAACAACTTGCTGACCGCAGATTTCCGTTTCGGTCGCACCATACTTCGCCTAGGATACCGCTGCAATATAGCATCAAGCAAAGCATCGGAAATTATCACTCGACACATATCACACACAGCAGTTATCGGCGTTGCATCAGAGTGGATTTCACTTGCACCACTTAGCAAAACCGATGACGTAGATAAAGCCAAACGCATTAGCGCCATATACTAATGAAAAAGATACGAAACACACTCACCGCAATAGCAATGGCGCTTCCGCTCACCCTTGGATTATCGGCATGTCATGATATTCAAGAGTGGAATAATGACGTATATGGCAATTTCGATGCCCTCTGGACTATTATCGACGAACATTATTGTTTTCTCGATAGCAAAGGCGTAGATTGGGATGAAATCGGCAAACGTTACCGCGCCGGGATTAAACCCGATTGGGATCAGATAGAGCTTTTCGAACACTGCTCCGATATGATAGAAGAGCTAAAAGACGGACATACGAATCTGATTTCATCGTTTGATATAAGTTATTACCGTAAATGGTGGAGCGACTATCCTCAGAATTTCGACTTACGTCTAATAGAGGAATACTACCTCAACTTCGACTACCACTCCGGTGGTGGATTTATGTATAAATACTTGACCGACCGCAATGTAGGATATGTGCGCTACTCTACTTTCAGCGTCTGCGCCGGGCATGGATTTATCGACCAAATGCTCTACTCGATGAAAGATGCCGATGGTCTGATAATTGATGTTCGCGACAATGGTGGCGGAGATATGACAAACGTCGAGAAAATAGTGTCGCACTTTATTGATAAACGCACACTTGGTGGATATATCACACATAAAACCGGAGCAGGCCATAACGATTTTTCAGAGCCCTACCCTATCTACTACGAACCTGCAACCGAACATGTTCGTTGGTTTAAACCGGTGATAATTTTAACCAACCGTAGCACATATAGCGCAGCTAATAACTTTGTCGGTGTCATGAAATCGCTACCACAAGTACTAGTAGCGGGCGATCGAACCGGAGGCGGTTGTGGAATGCCATTCACATCAGAAGTACCATGCGGATGGTCGGTACGCTTCTCAGCATCGCCTGTATATGACGCAGATATGCAACTAACCGAAACCGGAATCGACCCAAGCGAAGGAGGCAAAATAGACCTCAACCCCGAAGACGCACTCAAAGGCATCGACACAATACTCGAATTTGCTATCACAAATCTCAACCGCATCGCAGAAGAGAATAAAAACGACAAGCCCAGTGAGCAAGACTTATAAAAATCCGGCAAGATATCGACTAGACTTTATAAATGAGAATACCTTTAACCGTATATGGTCGATACGCATGACACGAGCGCGTGTTATTGCAATGACAATTGCGGTTTTAGCCGGCACGGTGGCTTTACTTTGGTGTATCATGGTGTTTACTCCGATACGCAGATTGCTACCCGGAGCACTTAGCGGCGACCTACGCAACCAATATCTCGAGACTGCATTACGCCTAGACTCCCTAGAGCAAAGTGCAACGAGCAATAGTGCATACTTGGCAAATCTCGTAGCTATTATGAAAGGAGACATCGAAGCCGATAGTATTGTATTACCCACGGAATTTGCCATAACAAACACAGACTCCCTCCTAGCAGCATCCGACCTTGAACGGCAATTTGTACGTCAATACGAAGAAGAAGAACGATTCAACCTATCAGTTCTCGCTCCCATAGCCGCCGACGGCATGGTCTTTGGCACTCCGGTTAGTACTTCCACATCAGTCGATAACAATGCGAGTAGTCCATTCGGAGTGAGCATCCTCTCCACCCGCAATGCCCCAATAACAGCGATTTACCGCGGAGCGATTTTATCAGTTACAGTCGACCCTTCAACCGGAACGTCGACAGTGATAATCCAACATCCAAACGACTTTATCAGTATCTACTCCGGCCTTGCCGATATTTTCATCGCTAAAGGTCGTAAAGTTGCAGCCGGACAACGCATTGGTCAAGCCGGGGCGAACGGCACAATAGGCTTTGAATTATGGCATAATGGAACGCCACTCGATCCGCGCGGCTACATATCCTTTTAAGAATGACGAGCATAAAACGATTTATACAACGATGGTGGCCGTCAATGATAGTCATCTTGGTGATTCTATATGCCACAATCAACGACAATCCGCTAGATGACACACAATTGCCCCCCATTCCTCACCTCGACAAGCTAATTCATGCTACAATGTTTGGCGGATTGCTTGGCGCACTTACATTCGACCGTCATAGAGCGGGCTTGAGAATAGATCGTAAAGCATTATTACCCGTTGCTATAGCGTGTATCATAGGCGGAGCATTCGACGAAATTGCTCAGCAATATCTCACATCAGCACGCGCCGGAGATATTTTAGACCTAGCAGCAGATTGCATCGGCATAACGGTTGCATACTATACCGCTCCACCGGCAGTACGACGAGTTTTGAGAAAGGATTGACGATTTTTAACACTGATACGTTTGCCCTGACGTTTATTGGTGTTAACTTTGTAATTCGACAAAACAACCACAAAAATGGAAAATATAGAGTTAATCCTTATAAATATCACCGGCGACGACCGTCCCGGTGTAACATCAGCATTGACCGAGATACTCGCACGACATGAGGCACAAATTCTCGATATTGGTCAAGCCGATATCCACCACTCACTCTCACTTGGCATTCTATTCCGCACCACAGCAGAGCGTTCGGGTGATATTCTGAAAGATTTGCTCTTTAAATGCTATGAGTTGAGAGTGAAAATTCGCTTTTCACCCGTCTCAATCGAAGATTACGAAGCATGGGTGGCGCGCCAAGGAAAAAACCGATGGATTATCACAATCCTCGGACGTCGTCTTACAGCTCGACACATAGCACTTGTTACAGAAGAAATTGCCCGTCAAGAACTTAACATCGACGGCATCCAGCGCCTTACCGGACGTCAGCCCCTTAGTGCCGACGAAGAACCGCTATCGAAGTCATGCGTTGAATTTTCAGTCCGCGGGAACCCCGTCGACATCACATCAATGCGTGGTAGATTCCTTCAAATATCACAGGAGGAAGAATTTGATATATCACTCCAAGAAGACAACGTATTCCGTCGCTGCCGTCGCTTAATCTGCTTCGATATGGACTCAACCCTTATCGAAACCGAGGTAATTGACGAACTAGCCGACCGAGCCGGAGTTGGAGCTGAAGTTCGCGCTATCACCGAATCGGCAATGCGCGGAGAAATCGACTTCTGCGAAAGTTTTAAACGCCGCGTAGCATTACTTAAAGGCCTTGATGAAAGCGTTATGCGAGAGATCGCCGAAAGTTTACCCGTTACCGAAGGTGTTAGTCGTATGATGCAAGTACTCAAACGCACAGGCTACAAGACAGCTATTCTTTCCGGTGGTTTCACATATTTCGGCAACTATTTGAAGCAAAAATTCGGCTTCGACTATGTATATGCAAACGAACTAGAAATCGTAGATGGTAAACTCACCGGCAACTACGTTGGCGATATCGTCGACGGCAAACGCAAAGCAGAATTACTTCGCATCATCGCACAAGTTGAAAATATCAATATTGCGCAGACAATAGCAGTAGGAGACGGAGCCAACGATCTTCCGATGCTTTCGACAGCCGGGCTTGGCATTGCATTCCACGCAAAACCCAAAGTCAAAAAGACCGCGCGACAGTCAATTTCGACCATTGGACTCGATGGCGTTCTTTATTTCCTCGGTTTTAAAGATAGCTTTATAACCGATGGACCTGCATTAGACAAGAATCACGATGAATAAAGTAATATTATTAGGCAACGTAGGACGCGACCCGAAAATGCGAATGGTCGACAGTAGCCAAGTGGCAGAGTTCCCATTAGCCACCAGTGAACGCCGCCGTACCCGCACAGCCGACGGGCAAGAAGTAGAACTTCCAGAACTGACCGAGTGGCACAATATCGTAATGTGGGGTCGGGCAGCCGAATTTGCCGAAAAATATATTCGCAAAGGCTCACGCCTACTCATCGAAGGAAAAATACGCACTCGTTCGTGGGAAGACCACAATGCAATAAAGCGTTATATCACAGAAATATACGTAGACTCATTCGAGCTATTACCCAAATAATCGTCAGCAACTATGACTTTTAATTCTGACGATTATCGCTTTATGCGACGAGCCCTTGAGCTTGCGGCACATGGCTATGGGCATGTATCACCCAACCCGATGGTAGGAGCCGTCATAGTAGGTCCACACGGCCGCATAATAGGTGAAGGTTGGCATCGACGTTTTGGCGAAGGACACGCCGAAGTAAATGCAGTAGCATCGGTATCAAATGCCGACCGACCGCTTCTGAGCCAATCGACCATATATGTTACCCTCGAGCCATGCTCGCACTACGGCAAGACTCCTCCATGTGCCAAATTGCTATCAGAGTGTCAATTCAAACGCGTTGTCGTAGGTGCCGGAGATCCAAATCCCAAAGTATCGGGCAGAGGTATAGCCATGCTTCGAGATGCCGGAGTTGAGGTGGATGAAGGTCTGCTCGCCGACGAATCTATTGCCTTGAACAAGACATTTATGACATCGCAACGTCTCCGCCGCCCCTTCGTGACTCTAAAATGGGCACAGAGCGCAGACGGCTTTATGGATTGCCGCAGAAGTGAAGGCGAACCCGCAGCTCGTTTTTCGACCTTACTTAGCTCTCAAATCGTACATCAACGTCGCGCAACTCACGACGGCATCGCAATAGGTGCTCGCACTGCAATAGCCGACAATCCATCGCTAAACGTACGACTTATTGCAGGAAATTCGCCAAAAGCAGTAATCTTCGACCGCCATAACTTAGTCAACGAAGATAACTGCCGAATTTTATCGCGAGCCATACACTTGACTGAAAAATGCGAACTCTGCGAGTCTCTCGAAATACTATATCACGAACATGGTATATCGTCGCTCTTGGTTGAAGGCGGAGCAGGATTACTACGCGAATTCATTGCAACAGGTCTTTGGGAAGAGGCTTATGTCGAGATTGCTCCATTCGAACTCGGCGCACGAGGATGTACTCAAGCACCGATTCTCAGCGATGCAGAAATAGTAGAAACGCAAGAAGCGACCGACAGCGAAAATCGCGTTAATTTTTATTCGCACATCGACGTCAAGCGAGTTAAAAACATATAAATACGACTCTTTTAGCGTCATTTAGCGCAAAGAGTTTGCCCTTTTGGCGGCAAAGTTTTAATTTTGCATATTGAATTATAGTAAATCCAGATGAAGAAACTCACAATTCTCAGCTTGGCGGCCCTTTCCGCCGCGTCGGCGTTTGTTAGTTGCAACGACGACTACGTACCGGCCGAAATCACGTCGTCAGCTGTTGCGGTAACCTCATTTAGTCTCGCCGATGATGACAGCGTCTTGACAAATCTTGACTCTGTTTTCTTTTCTATAGACCTCAACCGAGCACGTATTTTTAATGCCGATTCACTTCCATATGGCACGAAAACTACTAAGCTCGTTCCGGTTATTTCCTTGCTCGAAACTCCATCAGCCATTACACTTACAGTGAAACGTGCTGACGGTACAGATACAACATATAACTATCTGACCAATTCGACAGATAGTATCGACTTTACTAATCCGGTAACACTTAGCGTAACATCTCCCAGCGGTGCATATACCAAATCGTACTCTATCGAAGTGAACGTACACCAAGTAGAGACCGACTCACTCGTTTGGAACTCAGCAGCGACTCGTCACCTTCCAAGCCCATTCAATACCCCTACGGCACAACGCACAGTAAACAACGCAAGCGGGCTCTACTGCTTGAGTTCAGATGGTGTTGACTACGCTATCGCTCATGCGACAGAACCTGAAGACGAATGGACAATCATTAACATCCCAAATATGCCGGCAGGCGCAGACGTACACTCGTTTACAGCTACCGATGAAGCCTTGTATATTTTGGCAAACTCCGAGCTCTACGCCTCAGGCGATAACGGCGAAACATGGACATCGACCGGCGAAACATGGTATAGCATCTATGGCAACTATGAAGATCGAGTAATCGGAACAAAGAAAACAGATGATACTTGGCAATTCGTTCAATACCCCGGGGATTTTGTAGCCACCACACTTCCTGAAGGTATGCCCGTAAGCAATGCGTCGATGCCATTGCCCTTTACGTTCTCGATGGGCTCATCTTCACAGATTGTTATTGTGGGTGGAGAACGAGCTGATGGCACACTTTCTGCCGACACATGGGCATTCGATGGTACTACATGGGCTAATATCACTGTAAAAGCACTACCCGTAGCACTCAAAAATGTGTCAGTGGTACCGTTCTTTACTTTCAAAATTAACGAAATATTTGTAGCAGATCGTTACTCAATCCTCATGGCAATGGGCGGCAACGACGGCTCCTTGAACTCGTCAGCTGTATATATTTCGTTTGACTTCGGTATGACATGGAATAAAGGGTCAGAATTAATTCAGCTTCCTGAAAGCATGTCGGTGTTCAACGATGCACAGGCATATGTATTCAACCGCACACTTACCGACGAAACAACCGAAAGATGGATAGAAGAGTCGCTCAACTATCGTATCCCCGGCTCGGCAAACCTAGTACCAGCCCCCTCAATGAGCCGCGCTACGACTCCTATTACATCGTGGGAGTGCCCATACATCTATACATTCGGCGGTGTTGACAACAATGGCAATCTTATACCCCTTATGCGTAGAGCAACCATTAATCGCCTAACATTCAAGCCTATTCAGTAATGAATAAACGACTTCGAATATCCAATACTCTACAATGGGCCAGACGCTATGCAATAGCGTTCTGCGCAGTTGTTGTATATATATTCGGAGTACAAGCTCAAACAATGCCCTACAAATTTGATTTTGGGGCTAATATTGGTATGAGCGGATATATCGGCGAAGCAAATAGCTCGAATATATTTAGCCATCCCGGTTTTGATGGAGAATTAGCGATGCGTTATGTAGGCGATGCTCGTTGGGCCCTCAAAGGGGTACTCTCGACATTCGGGCTAAGTGGAACCACAGCCGACATGGCCGATGTACTACCCAATGGCGCCACCTATTCATTTTCATCGCAAGTATATGAGCTAAGTGCTCGAGGCGAATTCAACTTTTTCGCCTTTGGCATAGGCGAAACATATAAACGCCTCCGACGTTGGACTCCCTATATCTCATTAGGATTTGGAGTCGGACTAGCATCGGTAGGCGGTAAAACGTATGTAGCACCTACTATCCCCATGGGATTCGGATTTAAATACAAACTCCGTGAACGTCTGAATATCGGCATCGAATTTTCGATGACCAAATCGTTCAGCGACAACTTCGACGGCGCGGAGCTTTCGGATTTAAATCAAATAAAAACAGCATTTTACAAAAACACAGATTGGTACTCGCGACTAAGCGTCGGCATCTCATACGAGTTTGGCAAACGCTGCGAAACATGCCACTATGTCGAATAATAATATCAAACAAAGAATGACTTGTCCTGCAAATATCGACCCTAAGCGCCTTCCTGCACATATTGCTATCATAATGGATGGCAACGGACGTTGGGCTCAAGCCGGAGGCTTAGACCGCTCTGCCGGACACGTCGAGGGTGTAAAGACAGTACGCCGAATCACAGAAGAAGCGTCGCGTATAGGTATCAAATACCTCACCCTCTACACATTTTCAACTGAGAACTGGAATCGTCCGCAACAAGAAGTAGATGCGTTGATGACACTCATCGTAACTGCAATTGAACGCGAGACTCCCGATCTTATAAAGAATAATGTACGCCTCAGCGCAATCGGCGACCTCAGTCGTATGCCTGATTTTGCTCGAGAACGTCTGTGTAAATGCTTCGAAGATACATCTCACTGCGATGGGTTGACTCTGGTACTTGCATTGAGCTACTCATCACGCTGGGAAATAACTGAAGCAGTGCGCAAAATTGCTCGCCAAGTTGTGGATGGAACACTCAGCGCAGACGCCATCGACGAGTCGGTAATCAAATCGGCACTTACGACACATGATATGCCCGATCCCGACTTGCTGATACGCACCGGAGGCGATTTCCGAATCAGTAACTTCTTACTTTATCAAATAGCATACACAGAATTGGTTGTAACACCAACATATTGGCCCGACTATAGTGAGAGTGAATTTCGCTCACATATCGCCAACTACCAACAACGTCAACGGCGTTTTGGTCTCACCGGCGAACAAGTACAGTCTACCTAATCAAAAAATCGAACACACACTCCTCACAAACTTAGTCGTTTATCCAGCAAAAGAAAGCTCATCAACATATTATGCGCTCAAAGATAATTCTGCCACTCATCCTCGCTTCCATCTTGTCAGTGCCCGCGACCAAAGCGTCGGCACAAACACCAACTGATACGATTTACGCGCCCAACGTTATATATAGTACGATGCCGCGCACATACGAAATCGCAGGAATCGAGATTGAAGGAGCTCCCAACTACGATGATTTCCTAATCTTAGGTTACGCCGACCTAAAAGTAGGCGAACGTGTTGCCATCCCCGGTGATGATATCACTAATGCCGTTAAACGCCTCATGCGTCAGACACTATTCGCACAAGCACGAATCGAATTGACAAAAGTAGCAGGCGATAAAGCATGGATCAAAATTGTATTACGTACACAGCCCCGTATTGGCACTGTGAACTACATTGGCGCTAAGAAAGGCGAAATTAAAGATCTCAACGAGCGTCTTAACCTTGTAAAAGGCAATCAAATAACGCAGAATATCGTAAACCGAGCTGAAGCGATCGTACAAAAATACTACGTAGATAAAGGATTCGGCAATGCGACCGTGAAAATCAATCTTCACGAAGACCTTTCGCACGAAAACGAAACGATTGTCGATATCGTTATCGACAAACACAATAAGGTGAAAGTGCATAAGATCTATATCGAAGGCAATGAAGTGCTCTCCGACCGCGCAATCAAGAGTACGATGAAAAAGACAAATGAGAAACGCGACCTCCTCAAGCTTTTCTCTCAGAAAAAATTTGTCAACACAGACTATGCCGAAGACCTTAACCTTATTCTCGATAAGTATAACGAAAAAGGCTATCGCGACGCTCGAATTGTAGCTGATAGCGTGGTTGCTTACGATGATAATAACGTTGATGTACACATCACAGTTGATGAAGGCCAACAGTACTTCATCAAAGATATCACATGGGTAGGTAACACACTCTACCCCACCGATATGCTCAATGCATATCTTGATATGAAACCCGGTGACGTGTACAACCAAAAACTTATGCGCAAGCGTCTTTCCGAGGACGACGATGCGGTTTCGAACTTGTATATGGACAAAGGTTACCTCTTCTACGACCTTGTGCCTATCGAAAGTGAAGTAATCGGCGACTCAATCTCACTTGAGATGCGCATGATGGAAGGCCCACAGGCTCGCATCAACAACGTGGTTATCAACGGTAATGACCGTCTATATGAAAAGGTAATTCGTCGAGAACTCCGCGTACGTCCGGGTGAACTATTTAGCAAGTCAGACCTTATGCGTTCGGCCCGCGAAATTGCACAGACCGGCCACTTCAACCCCGAAACAATGGATATCCAGCCACAGCCGAACCAAGAAAACGGCACAGTGGATATTATCTTCAACCTTGAAACAAAGAACAACGACCAAGTTGAATTCTCACTCGGTTGGGGTCAGACTGGTATCATCGGTAAGCTTCAGTTGAAATTCTCAAACTTCTCGATTAAGAACCTCTTCTATCCCTCGACATATCGTGGCATTATTCCTCAGGGTGAAGGTCAGACTTTCTCAATTAGTGCACAGACCAATGCTAGATATTATCAATCGTACGCGATCTCGTTCCTAGATCCATGGTTCGGAGGCAAACGTCCTAACTCACTTTCAGTATCGGCATACTATAGCCGCCAAACAGGTGTGAATAGCTCGTTCTATAATAGCACATGGGCAAACTCATCATACTGGGGCTCAGGTCTCGGCTATTATCCCAGCTACGGTAACAGCTACTATAACGACTACTATCAGAATAGCTACGAAAACTCACTCGACCCGAATAAATACCTCCAAATGGTGGGCGTAAATATCGGTTTCGGTAAGCGTCTCAAATGGCCCGATGACTGGTTTACCCTCTCGGCCGAACTCGGCTATACATGGTACTGCCTTAAGAACTGGGATTACCTATCGTCGTTCATGACCACCGGTAAGTCAAACGCAATCGTTCTCGGTCTTACCCTTGCTCGTAACTCTATCGACAACCCCATCTATACCCGTAGCGGTTCACAATTCTCACTTAGTGTTCATGCCACCCCTCCAGCAAGCCTCTTCACAGGCAAACGCGACTGGAAAGCACTGGCCGAGACCAATACCGTAGAGAATCAAAAACTCCGCTACGAATGGCTTGAATATTGGAAGATTCGATTCAAATCACGCACCTACACTCCTCTATCGACAAGTCCTCAGTGGACCCCCGTACTCATGACCCGCTTCGACTTCGGTCTACTCGGCAGCTACAACAAGTATCGCAAGACCCCGTTCGAAACATTCTACGTAGGTGGCGACGGTATGTCGGGCTATTCATCGTATGCAACCGAAACAATTGCACTTCGCGGTTACGACAACGGTTCACTAACCCCATGGAATAGCGAAGGTTACGCATATACTCGCATGGGACTTGAGCTCCACTTCCCGCTTATGCTCCAGCAGTCGACAACCATCTACTGTCTAGGCTTCCTTGAAGCAGGTAATGCATGGACCTCGGTAGGCGAATTCGATCCGTTCTCTCTCAAGCGCTCGGCAGGTGCCGGTGTTCGTATCCAACTCCCGATGGTCGGTCTAATGGGTATCGACTGGGCATACGGCTTCGATAAAGTGTACGGCGAACGCGGTGGCAGCCACTTCCACTTCATTCTCGGACAAGAATTCTAAACCTTTTTGCACTTCAAGCGTCTTATAAGAAACAGCCAAAACAACAGACCGTTATGAAACGCATAGCAATAAGCCTCTTCATCGCCATCGTAGCATGTGTAGCTGCTTCGGCTCAAAAGTTTGCATTGGTCGATATGGAATATATATTCCGTAACGTGCCTTCATACGAAATGGCAAACGAACAACTCAATCAGCTCTCACAACGTTGGCAGAAAGAAGTTGAAGCCATTGGAAAAGAAGCAGAGACAATGTACAACAACTACCTTTCGGACAAAGTATTTCTAACCGACGAACAGGCAAAGAAACGCGAATCGGAAATCGTAGCAAAAGAAAAAGAAGCAACCGAACTTCGCTACAAATACTTCGGTCCAGAAGGCGAACTTTATCAGAAGCGTCAAAGCCTTCTTAAACCTATTCAGGATGAGGTGTACAACGCAATCAAGAAAGTATCAGAAGAACGTGGATATCAAGCCATCTTCGATCGAGCATCCTCGTCAGACATCATCTACGCATCTCCTCGCATCGACATTAGCAACGAAGTTCTTGCAAAATTGGGTTATTCAAATTAAAATACCTAAATTTGCATAATCAAACGAAAAAACAAATCATCACAATACAATTATGATCAAGAAAGTCCTTTTAGCTCTCGTGCTCGCTTTACCTCTGAGCACTTTCGCTCAGAAATTCGGCGTAGTAGACCTCGACGCTATTTTCACAGCTATGCCTGAAGCTACCGCCATGCAAACACAGCTCGTAGATACTTCAAAGAAATACGAAGAAGAATACGGCAAAATCGCAGAAGAGCTCAACCGTCGCATCGCCGACTTCCAGTCGCTCCAAAACGACACCACTACCCCCGAATCAATCAAAGAACGTCGCATCCAGGAAATCCAGGAGCTTCAGCAGAAAGCAGACCAGTTCCGTAACACAGCAGAACAGGACCTTGCACGCCTCCGCGAAACTCTTATGACTCCTATTCAGACAAAACTTACCGAAGCAGTTAAGGCAGTTGGTGCAGAAGGTGGTTTTACCTTTGTATTCCCCAATGAGCCTAGTCTTCTACTCTACACAGGCACTGACGTAGTAAACGTATCAGACCTTGT
>CAZYYV010000048.1:0-19200 GCA_964651295.1 uncultured Bacteroides sp. | reverse complement strand
ATAAAGGTGTAGTTGATTATTAGTCGATTTGTTCTTCTTTTTTGTGGTGGTTATACCCGTATCCGTAACCGTAGACTCGATTTTTGCCATTGTAAGAGCCGTAGTTGCGGTAAACGTAGCTACCAGCAGTCATGTTTACTCCGTTAACAACGATGTATACAGCAGAGAATTTGCCAGTGTTTACGGCTTCTTCAAGAACTTTTAGGCTGCCTTTGCTTGTAAAGTTGGCACGAGTAACATAGATTTGGAGGTCGGTGTGTCGCAAAATAGTGAGAGTGTCGGAAACAAGTCCGATAGGAGCAGAGTCGATGATTACGTAGTCGAATTCGCTACGAGCGTACTCCATTAGTCGGTTCATGTTTTCAGACATGAGAAGCTCGTTGGGGTTTGGCGGAACCGGTCCAGCAGGCAAAATGAATAGTTTCTCATTTTCTTTGCTAGGCAGTATAAGTTTGCTCAAGTCAGTTTCTTGTCCGGCAAGGAATGAAGTAGCTCCGAGTCGGTTGTTGAATCCAAATTGATGCGCTAGCATAGGACGACGAAGGTCCATACCGATAACGAGCACTTTTTTGCCAAGTAGCGCGTATGTAAGTGCGAGGTTCGACGCAACGAATGTCTTACCTTCGCCAGAGATAGTCGAAGTAAGTAATATGACTTTGCTATCGACGCCGTTTCTTGTAAAAGCGATGTTGTTTCGGAGAAGACGGAAAAGCTCAGAAGCCGGAGTGGTCATACCACGACCAACGACGATGTTGCTGTCTTTGGCAGAGGCTAATTTTGTTGTTTTTTTGCCGCTTACGTTGCTTTCAGCCGAGCAAATTTCGCCAAGTACCGGAATGTTGGTTAGGCGTTGTAGTTCTTCTTTATCGGCGAATACCGGGAATACCATTCGGCGAATGAAAATGATGGCAGCAGGAATTGCGATACCGAGAAGGAATGCAAACGCCAAGATTATCATTTTCTTCGGGGTTACCGGAGGAACGTTATCGAGAGGGTCGTCGATAAGTCGAGCCGTATTGGTGGCAAGAGTCTTTTGAAGCGCAATTTCTTCACGACGTTCGAGAAGGAAAGTGTAGATATTCTCTTTTACCTTCTGTTCGCGGAAGATTTCTTGGAATCCTTTGTCGACCGTAGGCTGCGAAGCGAGTTCGCCGGTGCTACGAACTTCGAGTCGGCGAAGAGAGCTAATCTGCGATTCGAGAGTTCGGCGCGCAGTTGTGATATTCTTCAAGATTGTGGTTTTCTCGCGATTGAGGTCCTGTTGTACGCTAAGTACGAGAGGGTTGTCGGGAGTAGATCCTTCGAGAGTTCGAGTGAGCTGGCTCACTTTTCGGTTGTAGTTGTCGATAATCTTTGGAATGTTCGGGTCGCTTACAGCAGAAGGGAGTAGCTCGTAAGTATCAGCAATAGAGATAATTCTGTCGATATCTTCGTATATGGCTAATTCGGCTTCGAGTTTAGCGAGGTCTTTTTCGTAGTTGCTTTGGAGAGTTAGGTTTAGAGTTGCCTGAGCCTGAATGTCGGTAACGTTGTGAGTCTGTCGATATTCTTTTAGACGGTTTTCGACGTCAGAGAGCTCATTGTTGATCATTTGAAGACGATCGAGGATGAAAGCTTCGGTCTGATTTGCCGATTTGTTTTTGTCTTCAATAATATCGCTGTTGTAGAAGTCGAGCATAGCTTCTACGATGTCGATACCCATCCGCGTAACCTCGGTATTGAGGCTTAGTCGCATGATTTTCTCCGAGTTTTTAGCAAACTCGATGGAAAGTTTTTTTGAGATTTGGTCAGCGATAGAACGAGGATTGTCGATGAAAACAATCTGAGTGTCTTTGAAGTCGCTAACAACCGGCGAAAGTTTAATTGTGATGTCGCCTTGTATAGTTGAGATAGTCTGAGGAAGAGTAACGTCTTCAAGAACGTTTTTCTCCTTGATTTTATTACCTTCTTTTTGGTCAGTAACTACAGTTTTTTCGACGATATCGTACTTTCCGTTGCCGTTAGGCGATACTTCCACTTCGATAGTGCTTTGAAGATTACGGATGTCGGCATCGTTCATCACAGCAATAAAAGCGTTGTCGAGATAAAGTGCTTTTTTACGGAAAGTACCTTTGGAGTAGTATGTGTACATTAGGCCGAGCGAATCGACAACCTTAGTAAGGTGGTTGCGCGATTTGAGGATTTCGACCTGGGTTTCGTCGAGCTGGTTTTTGAACGCTACCATTGGATTTTCCAGGTTCTTCATATTGAAGGCGTTCTGACCATTCGTGTTTTCGTCGCTCAAGTAAATTGCCGCGTCAACTTGGTAAGTCGGGATTCGAGTAATGGCGAAAAGTACCGCGCCGAAAAGGCATATTAAAACCGAAATTACAAACCACTTCCAGTTTGCGAGGTATGCAAGCAGGAGTCCGGTAGTGTCAAAAGTATCTTCGGAATTGTTTTGGTCTGATATGTTTAATCGTTCAGTAGCCATTATGAATTAGTCCTTAGAAAGGTTTATAATACCAACAACGAGAGAAGCAAGCGACGACATACCGCCTACGACAGTGATTGTAGCAGAAATAGCAGGGTTCATCTGCCAAGCAGAGTTACTCATGGATTTGTTAGGAGTAACGTATATGAAGTCGTTCTGTTTTAGAGTGTAGTATGGAGAAGTTAGTAGCGAATTGTCGTGCAGGTTGATACGAACAACTTCTCTTGAGCCATCGGCATTGGTTCGGTAAAGCAATATGTTCTCGCGGTCGCCTTTGATATCGAGGTCTCCCGCCATAGAAATAGCTTCAAGGAATGTCATTCGTTCGTTACGCGACTGGTAAACGCCAGGGCTTCGAACAGCACCGGTAACAGTAACTCGGAAGTTCATCAAACGGATGTCGACAGCAGGCTTTTCGGTAACGAATTTGGGATATATACTGTTGCTGATAAGCTCGCTTACTTCACCTTTGTGAAGACCTGCAACTTCGATTTTCCCAATAATTGGGAAGTCGATGCATCCATCAGAGTTTACCAAGTAGTATTCAGTAGAATTGTCGAGAGAATTGTAGCTACCAGAGAAATTGCTGTTTTGACGGGTAATTGTGCTGATGTTACCGTCGTGGTTGATGTATGTTCCTTTGTTGAACGGAGCCATTGCACTCATATTTACGCCAGTGACTTGAATGTTCAAAAGGTCGCCAACACCAAGGACGGGGTCGGATGTAGATTGAGTCTGCTCAAGCACTTGTGCAGGAATTGCTTCGGCGTCGACTAAGTAAGGTACTTTCTTAGGAGCAGAGCATGCAGCAAGACATAGGGCAAGCGAAGCAGAAATTGCTAATTTAGATGGTAAATGTCTCATTTACTGGATAATGAGTTATAATGTATTTTTTATTCTAGAATATGTGTACAAAATTACCAACTTTTTTTCAATCATGCAACTGTAATAATCTGAATATGCGATAAAAAGGACATTTTAGGCGTATCAAATAGACAAGCCGACCGAAGACATTGCGTCTATGGTCGGCTTGGGATGATAAAGTCAGTAGGAGTTTATTTCATCATGTTTACCGAACGAGCGATGAAGTCGGAAAGTTGAGCACCACGGAGAAGACCGTTGCCAAGAAGGGCGAGGTCAACAAGTTGGCTTACTTCCGGAGCAGATTTTGCATATTCGGCAATTGCTTCATTTTGCTTAGAGCGAGCATCAGCGACTTCTTTTTCGAGGTCTTTGATTCGTTGGTCGTCTTCGGCAGAAAGGGCTTTATCGCCGGCGTCTTTACGGATTTTGTCGGCAGCAGCGTTCTTCTCGTCGATAGTTTCGAGTAGTGGTTTGATTGAGCCTTCGAGAGCCTTGTCGGCGCGTTCTTTGATAGCTTTGATGAGAGGATGCTCAGTGTTTACCACAAGCTGGTAGCTGTCGGGTAATTCGCCATAGAAGTTCATGCCTGGCTGAAGAGCTGCCATCTCTTTCATACGACGCATATACTCGTTCTGGGTTAGTACGATAGGCATAGAGTCGGGCGATAGGGCTTCGAACTGAACTGCGAAACTTGCTTTTTCAACTTTTTTAGTATCGCTTTCGAATAGTTGAGATAGGATAGTGGTTTCGACCTGAGTGAGGTCGGCCGAGCGTCGGTCAGCTTTGCGGATGAGGTTGTCGACAACGTCAGCATCGACACGAACGAGTTCGGTGTTTTTGAGTTTGCGTTCGAGGAGGCTTACGAAGTGGTTATCGAGTTGCCCGTCGAGGAGAAGTACGTTGTATCCCTTTTCTTCAGCTGCTTTGATGTAGTTGTACTGAGCAGTAGCGTCGGTAGCGTATAGGTAAACGACTTTCTTATCGACATTTGTCTGCGAAGATTCAACGAGGTTGCGATATTCGTCGAGTGTGAAGTATTGACCTTGAGTGTCGCGGAGAAGAAGGAATTTGATAGCTGCTTCGCAGAATTTTTCGTCGGTGAGCATTCCGTATACGATAAAAATGCGGATGTCGTCCCACTTGTTTTCAAAAGTTTTTCGGTCGGCTTTGAAAAGTTCGTCGAGTCGCGATGCAACTTTCTTGGTGATATATCCCGAAATCTTCTTAACAGCAGAGTCAGCTTGGAGGTAGCTACGAGAAACGTTGAGAGGAATGTCGGGAGAGTCGATTACACCTTGGAGCAACTGCATGAATTCGGGAACAACACCTTCAACGGAGTCGGTAACGTATACCTGATTGCAGTATAGCTGGATGCGGTTGCGGTTAATGTCGAAGTTGTTCTTTATTTTTGGGAAGTATAGGATGCCGGTGAGTGTGAAAGGGTAATCGACATTGAGGTGAATCCAGAATAGCGGTTCTTCTTCACCGGGATACAATTCTTGGTAGAATTTGAGGTAGTCCTCGTCGGTCAATTCAGAAGGTTTCTTCATCCACTGAGGTTCGGTAGAGTTGACCACAAGGTCTCGTTCGGTGTCTTTCCATTCACCGTCTTTGTATTCGCGTTCCTTACCCGAAATTACGGGGATTGGAAGGAAGCGGCAGTATTTTCGAAGGAGGGTGTCGATTCGTTGCTGGTCAAGGAACTCAGCGCTGTCTTTATCGATGTAAAGGATGATGTCGGTGCCGCGTTCGGTGCGGTCGCCTTTGCCCATCGAGTATTCGGGCGAGCCGTCGCACTCCCAACGAACGGCTTCGGCGCCGTCTTTGTAGCTTAAAGTGTTGATAACTACTTTTTCGGCAACCATAAATGCCGAGTAGAAGCCAAGGCCAAAGTGTCCGATGATAGAGTTGGCCGTGTCTTTATATTTGTTTAGGAAGTCTTCAGCGCCGGAGAAAGCAATCTGGTTGATATACTTATCGACATCATCAGCGTCCATGCCGATGCCGTGGTCGGAAATTGTAAGAGTTCCGGCTTCTTTGTCGACGGTTACTTTTACGTTGAGAGTTCCGAGCTCACCTTTATATTCGCCGACAGAAGCGAGGGTGCGCAATTTTTGAGAAGCGTCGATAGCGTTCGACACCAATTCGCGAAGGAAAATTTCGTGGTCGCTGTATAGGAATTTTTTAATTACCGGGAAGATATTTTCGGTAGTTACTCCGATAGTGCCTTTTTGCATAGTATATAGAGATTTAGTTTTCAATTATTACTATAACAAATTGAGCAAAAAATGTGCCACGTGCTTTAGCTGACATTTTGTCAGCAACTGCTATAAAACAGCACGCTCCAAACTCGCCGAGGCCAGTTTGGAGCGTGTTATGCTGTTAGCTTAAATTATTCGCCGGGGTTGATAGCTTCGCTGGGGCAGACAGAAGCGCAAGTACCGCAGTCGATGCAAGTGTTGGGATCGATGTGGTAGATGTCGCCTTCAGAGATGGCGCCAACGGGGCATTCAGAGATACAAGTGCCGCAAGCAACACAGTTGTCAGAAATAACGTATGCCATGATAGTTTAAAATTTAGAAATTATACAGAATGTTTGTGTTTGTATGTGCAAATTTACGTCTTTTTTCGTCAATAACAAGAGAAATTGCTTCTTTTTTTAAATCAACGAATCAATGACCGCTTTGATTGAGTCGGCAAGTGCAGCCGCATCGTCGGCCGTATGCGCCTCGGCATAAATACGAATGATGGGTTCAGTATTCGATTTGCGTAGGTGTACCCATGATTCGGCAAAGTCGATTTTTACGCCGTCGATGTCTGTGATTTTTTCGTTTGCAAATTTATCTTTAACAGCAGCGAGAATAGCGTCAACGTCGATGCCTTCGGTGAGCTGAATCTTGGTTTTGTAGATTTCGTAAGCAGGGTATGTGCTACGGAGCTCGCTCACAGTCTTTCCGGATTTGGCAAGGAGGGTTAGGAAGATAGCGATGCCGACCATTGCGTCGCGTCCGTAGTGTAGAGCAGGGTAGATTACACCACCGTTGCCTTCACCACCGATAACGGCGCCGGTCTCTTTCATCTTTGTTGTTACGTTAACTTCGCCAACGGCAGCAGCGTTGTACTGGCCACCACGAGCGATAGTTACGTCGCGGAGAGCTCGAGAAGAGCTGAGGTTGCTGACGGTATTTCCGGGAGTCTTGCTGAGGATGTAGTCGGCAATTGCTACGAGTGTATATTCTTCGCCGAAGAACGCACCACCGTCGGAAATGATGGCTAGACGGTCAACGTCTGGGTCGACAACAAAACCTACGTCCGCTTTGGTTTCTTTTACAAGGTTGGCAATGTCGGAGAGGTTTTCGGGTATTGGCTCGGGGGTGTGAGCAAAGTGCCCGGTAGCCTCGCAGTTGATGGCTTTTATGTTGTTAACGCCGAGAGCTTTCAAAAGTTCAGGTACAATTGTACCGCCAACAGAGTTAACAGCATCGATAGCTACGGTGAAGTTGGCTTTTCGGATAGCATCAACGTCAACGAGAGGGAGCGCGAGAACTTGTTCGATGTGTCGACGAACGTATGTGGTGTTAGTGTAGACGTGTCCGAGTTCGTGTACGCCGGCGAAGTTGAATTCTTCGGCTTCAGCGATACGGAGTACTTCAGCACCTTCTTCAGCATTGAGGAATTCGCCGTGCTCGTTTAGGAGCTTTAGAGCGTTCCACTGAATAGGGTTGTGCGAAGCGGTGAGGATTAGTCCGCCGCAAGCGTTTTCGCCTGTAACGGCAATTTCGGTTGTAGGAGTTGACGCTAGGTCTATGTCGACAACGTCAAATCCCATGCCTGTAAGCGTTCCGAGAACGAGGTCTTTAACCATGCCGCCAGAAAGACGAGCGTCGCGGCCTACTACGATAGTGCGATTGTTTTTTGTAGTTGTTTTGGCGATGAATGTGGCATAAGCCGCAGTGAATTTCACGATATCAAGGGGGGTTAGACCCTCGCCGGCAGGACCGCCAATAGTGCCTCGGATGCCGGAAATAGATTTAATAAGAGCCATTATAATTGTGTTTTAGATATATTTTCTTACATACGGCGTTGGTAGGTGAGTTTGAAAAGGTATGGCTGTACGCTAGTCTGCTCGTCGGGAAGTCCCATCTGCGATTTAACGACCAAAAGGACTTCGCAGTCGATAGGTAAGAAAGCTAACGGACGCTGGATGCCATATCCCCAGCTATACGACTCGTTGAGTGTGAAGTTGTTGTATCTGAACCAAGCTGGGCTAAGAGCAATGTTATTGCCTGCGCCAGTACCGAGCGAGCCGGCGTATGAAGCAAGAAGCCATCGGGTGTATCGGAAGTAGATTAGTTCGTTATTTTCTACCATGTTGCCCTTTGTGCCTGCGTTAAGCACTCGCATATAAAGTTGACCGTCTTCGTCGAGACGATAGAACGGAGCATCTTCGCCGGTAATGAATACGGTGTCGGCGGGTATTTCGTCGATAACAATTTGATCGGCGAGATAGTTGTTGACGTACATATCTTCGTCGGCGAGTAGTTCGGCGTATGAAACAGAGTCGCTGCAAGAGCAGAGAGAAGCGATTGCGCTGAAGATTATTGCGAATATAAAGTATTTTTTCATGCTTTGTCGATATACAATTTCTTATTTTCTTTGAGGATTGAACGGAATAAGTCGGCCGCATCTTCAAGGGTGCCGTAGAATTCGCCACCGGCAGCGTTTAGATGTCCGCCACCGCCATAGTGTTTGCTGCAGAGGATGTTGACAGGGAAGTCGCCTTTGCTTCGCATAGATATGCGAATGCAATCGGCTTCTTGGCGCATAAAGCAGCTATATGTGATGCCCGGAATGGCGAGAGGACGATTTACAAGTCCTTCGGTATCGCCTTTGATGTAGTGAAAGCGATTCAATTCATCGCGCGATAGAGTGATGAGCGCAGCATGCTCGTCGGCGAATATTTCCATCTTTTTAAGGATGGCGTATGAGTTTAATCGCATACAGTTGGCAGAGAACGAGTTGAATAGCATGTCGTAGAGTCGTTCTTTGTCGGCACCTTTGCGAATGAGCTCGGCAGTAACTATGAAAAGCTCGGGGTCGGAGGTGTTGTAAGCGAAATTTCCTGTATCGGTCATCATACCAGCGAGAATGCACTCGGCAGCTGCTTTGTCAATGAAGTTGAATAACTCAAGTCGGCACAAGAAGCGGAACAGGAGGTAGCAAGTCGCCGCCATATTGGGGTGTGAAATCACTACATCGGCATCAAGCGCGGGGTTGAGATGGTGGTCGATAAGAATTTTGTGGGCCTTCGATGCGGTAAGAAGCTCTTCAATGCGACCTGTGCGGCTCGGCTCATTAAAGTCGAGGCACAAAATAAGGTCGGCTTCGTTGATGAGCTTTGCAGCGAAGTCGGGATATTTAGAAGCGTCAACAATCTCCTTAGCGCCCGGAAGTTGGCGAAGATTTGCCAGGCACGGGTCGGGGATGACTGTGCGTATATCTTTACCGATAGATGAAAGGACATGAGTAGCTGCCAAACAAGAGCCAATGGCATCACCATCGGGCCCGGTGTGGCATATAGCTACAATGTGCTCGGCTTGCTCAATAAGTTCCTTGGCCTTTGAGATTGCTTTTTCGTCGATTTGTCGAGAAATCATAATCATATATTATCTCGCAAAGTTACAAAAAAATACCCCATAAGCGCCTATCACCTCAATCCTTTAAGATTTCTTAAGATAGAAAGCTAATAAGCAAACATAAGGTCATGGCAGCAATCAAAACATTGCGTAAAATAAATATGAGCGTAAAAAGCTTTTTTAGCTAATTACGCACGTTGGTGTCGTTAGTCTATTTCTCGTTCCAAAACACCGGTGGTTCTGTAGCGTGGTCGGTAAAAAAATTGCCGTCGCCATCGGTGATTGAGAGCGTGCCGTCGATAAATACTGTAGAGTGGGTCTCGCCTTGGTATGGTGTGATGCGTACGCACCAAAGGTTGTCGGTATCGAGGTATGCTTCGGCAAGCGATAGTGCGTAACGCCGCCCTTGGTGTACTACAAGGTGAGCGAGGATGCGCTTATCGTGTAACAGTTGAGTCATTGTCGACGCTATCAGCTCTTTCTTCGATTATCACTTTGGGCAGAACTTCAATGATGCGACGTTGTCCGAAACGACGGTTGTATCGATTGCTGTCGAGTCGTTTGCGGACTAGTTCGACGCTATCGATGGCAATAGATGTCCCGGGTGTGTTGTTGAGGGTTATAAAGCCATAGATTCTCGTGGCATCGAGAGTAGAGTCGCAGATGAAGTTTAGGTCTTTCCAACCGTCGCCTTCTATAGGACGCCGCAGAAATTCGATTGTTCCGTTTGCGTATTCTGTTACGATTTGCCAATAACCACGCTCAGCGTTATTGTTGAGCTTAGCACGCCAGGTGTATTGGTCGCCACGTTCCCAGTTAGGGTCGCGGCTAAAGTTGAATACCAAAGTTTTGGACGGCATTAAGTCGTTGATTCGAGAGAATCTCGGACCTGCCCATACGTCAACGGAGTCGCCGGCGATGGAAAGAGCCATTTCGGCAGCGACACGCGAGCCGATTTCGATGCTGCGTTTTTCGAGAATCTCGATAACATGGTCGTAAACTTCCATGTACTTCGAAATGTTTCGGCCATACCAGCTTAAAGAGGAGTCGACTTCCTCGGATGTAACGCCATGACGGAGGTATATCGACTGCTTGACAACCATCTTCAGCGAGTCGGTATTGTATGTAGAGCGGTGCATGTCCACAACGGCTTCGCCGGTGTGGAAGTCGGCCATTAGCTCAGCCATCTCTTTTGGTTGGATGATATCTGAAGGGACTTTAGAGCAGCCGACAAGCAGTAATGCCGGTAATATGTATTTAATCAGCTTTTTCATTCTCGGTCTCTCCTCCAAGGTATTTGGTATAGAAGAGTATAATCATTGCCATGCCGACGGTGATTGCGGAGTCGGCGATGTTGAAAACAGGGTCGAAAAATGAGAATAGTTTTCCTCCAATTATTGGCATCCAGTTGGGCCAATGGAATGAAAATAGAGGGAAGTAGAGCATGTCTACTACGTATCCATGTAGAATGCCACCGTACCCTTCGCCCCAAGGTACAAATTCAGCTAGCATTGGCGGGTATGGGTCGGTGAAAATTTCGCCGTAGAATACGCAATCGATTATGTTGCCAAAAGCTCCGGCAGTAACAAGAGAGATGGCTGTCAAGTATCCGATCGGAACGTTCGATTTGCGAATAAGACGAGTGATGTAATATACTAAGAATCCAACGAGGACAATTCGGAAAAGAGTGAGGAAAAGTTTGCTTCCTAATTCGAGACCGAAGGCCATGCCGTTGTTCTGGATAAAACGGAGGTGAAACCAAGAGAAAATCTCGATGTCTTCACCGAGATAAAAACTTGTTTTGACCCATATTTTCGCCGCTTGATCGATGATGATAACAGCGGCAATAATTAGAGCAGCAATGAGGCCGAGACGTCGGCTCTTGTTGTTGGTCATATATTAGTGCTTGGGATTGTTCTTTTCTTCGACGCAAAGAGTGGCGTGAGGCACGGCACGAAGTCGTTCTTTTGGAATGAGTTTGCCTGTAGCACGGCATATGCCGTAAGTCTTGTTGTCGATACGGATTAGAGCATTACGCAGGTGCGAAATAAACTGACGCTGACGCTCAGCGAGGCGTGCATTAGCTTCACGTTCGAGCGTGTTGGCCCCTTCTTCAAGAGCTTTGAACGTAGGAGAAGTGTCGGCGGTGTCGTTGCCGGCATTGTTGCGTAGCGAAGAGCATAGTTCATCGTAAAGCGCAGTGGCTTTTTCAATTTTAGCCAAAATAAGTTGGCGGAATTCTTCGAGTTCTTCGTCGGAGTAGCGTAGTTGTTCGCTCATGGTAATATAGGATGGAGAGGGATCGGTGTTAATATAATAGTCGATGCGGTCGCGCGTTAAACGCGCCGCATCGACTGAAAGTTTTATCTTATGCGAGGTTGATGACAACACCGAGCTTAAGTTCGTCGATGTCGAGAGTTTCTACCGCGTCGGGAGTGTCGGTAGCGCCGATTGTTACTGCATCAGCCAATACCTGAGCACCGATATATGCTCCGAAGTCGGCAATCACGCCTTCAATTTCTTCACAAGGAAGGAAGTTGATGGTGATGTGGTCGGTTATATCGAAGCCGCGTCCTTTGCGGATGTTCTGTATGCGGTTGATGATTTCACGAGCAAGACCTTCTCGGATTAGTTCGGGTGTTACGTCGATATCAAGAGCAACAGTGAGAGCGCCTTCGTTAGCGACGAGCCATCCGGGCATGTCTTCCGAGATAATCTTTACATCGGCAACGTCGACACGAGTGGTTGTGCCATCGATGTCGAGGTCGACGTATCCATCGCGCTCGAGAGCAGCGATGCTGCTGCGGTCGAGGCTCTTAATCATAGCAGCCGCTTGCTTCATCTGCTTTCCGAATTTCGGACCGAGTTTCTTGAAGTCGGGGTCGACGCGTTTAACGAAGATTTCGTTGTCGGCAGCGACGATGTCGATTTCTTTAACGTTGACTTCGGTCTTTACTATGTCGGCGATAGCTTCGATTTGGGCCTTAGTAGCGTCGTCAACAGCGGGAACGAGCATCTTGGCAAGAGGCTGACGTACTTTGAGGTTGGCTTTCTTGCGTAGCGAGAGTATGAGAGATGTGAGGCGCTGAGCGATGTCCATACGTTCTTCGAGTGCGCTATCGATTACGCTGCTATCCGAGGTGGGGAAGTTGGCAAGGTGAACCGATGTAGCTTCGTTGCTAAGATCGCGGAAGAGGCGGTCGCTGAAGAATGGTGCCACGGGAGCCATCAATTTAGCGATGGTCAAGAGGCAGGTATGGAGGGTCTGGTAAGCAGCGAGTTTGTCGGTGTCGAGACCACGGCCCCAGAAACGTTTGCGATTAAGGCGTACGTACCAGTTCGAGAGTTTGTCGAGAACAAATTCGCTGATAGCACGAACGGCTTTTGTGGGTTCGTAGTCGTCGAGAGCTTCGCATACGTTGGCAGTCAATGTGTTGAGCAGAGAGAGAATCCAACGGTCGAGCTCGGGACGTTCAGATACGGGTACAATGGTTTCTTCGGCAGTGAATCCGTCAACGTTGGCATACATGGCGAAGAAGTTGTATGTATTCGAGAGAGTCGAGAAGAATTTACGCGATACTTCTACAACGCCTTCGCTGTCGTACTTGAGGTTGTCCCAAGGTGACGAGCACGAAATCATGTACCAACGCAAGGGGTCAGATCCGTATTTTTCGATAGTTTCGAATGGGTCAACCGCATTGCCTTTGCGTTTCGACATTTTTTCGCCGTTCTTGTCGAGCACGAGACCGTTAGAGATAACGGCTTTGAATGCACAAGAGTCGAATACCATGGTGCCGATGGCGTGGAGGGTGAAGAACCAACCACGAGTCTGGTCGACACCTTCAGCGATGAAGTCGGCGGGGTATAGGTCGCCGCGGTCGAATGCTTCTTTGTTTTCGAATGGGTAGTGAATTTGAGCGTAAGGCATCGAGCCTGAGTCGAACCATACGTCGATCAAATCGGTTTCGCGCTTCATGGGTTTGCCTGAAGCAGAAACGAGGATGTAGTCGTCGACGTAAGGACGGTGTAGGTCGATCTTTTCGTAGTTTTCTTTAGAATAGTCGCCGGGCACGAATCCTTTGTCGCGCAAGGGGTTGCTAGTCATAAATCCAGCAGCAACGGCCTTGTCGATTTCGGCATAGAGAGTAGCAACGCTGTCGATGCAAAGTTCTTCGTCACCGCTTTCGGTGCGCCAGATGGGTAGGGGAGTACCCCAGTAACGGCTGCGCGAGAGGTTCCAGTCCTGGAGGTTTTCGAGCCACTTGCCGAAACGTCCGGTGCCTGTTGAAGTCGGTTTCCACTTGATAGTGGTGTTGAGCTCCATAAGACGCTCACGCATAGCAGTAGAACGTACGAACCAGCTATCGAGGGGATAGTAGAGTACGGGTTTATCTGTACGCCAGCAGTGGGGGTAGTTATGGACGTGTTTCTCGATTTTGAATACTTTGCCAGCAGCTTTAAGATCCATGCAGATTGCAACGTCGAGAGTTTCGGTCTCTTCGGTGGCTTCGGGGTCGTAAGCATTCTTTACATAGCGTCCAGCCCACTGAGAGTAGAGATCTACATTTACGTTTTCGTCTACAAACTTTGGATCGAGGTCTTCAATACGGAAGAAGCGGCCGGTGAGATCGACCATCGGGCGGATATTTCCATCGCGGTCAATCATGTGCAAGGGGGGAACGCCGGCTTGACGAGATACACGTAAGTCGTCGGCACCGAATGTACCTGCGATATGTACGATGCCTGTACCATCTTCTGTAGTAACGTAGTCGCCGGGGATTACACGGAAAGCACCTTCGCCGGGATTAACCCAGGGAAGAAGTTGCTCGTAGTGCATGCCTACAAGGTCGCTGCCGTTGAGGGTTTCAACGATTTCGAAAGGTACGAGTTTGTCGCCTTTTTTGTAGTCAGCGAGAGCTATGTCTTTCGCTTTGGGGTTGAAGATGCTGTTAATCAACGCCTCAGCCACTGTAACGGTAACAGGTTCTCCCGAATAAGGGTTATATGTGCGTACTACGCAGTAGCGGATCGATGGGCCAACGCAAAGAGCGGTGTTTGAGGGTAGTGTCCACGGGGTGGTGGTCCAAGCTAAGAGGCAAGCCTTACCCCAACCGGTCATTACCTGTAGCGGGTCGATGAGGTCGAACTGCGCAATACAAGTAGTATCTTTAACGTCGCGGTAGCAACCGGGTTGGTTTAACTCGTGAGAGCTAAGACCGGTTCCGGCCGCGGGTGAATATGGCTGGATTGTGTAGCCTTTGTAGAGAAGCTCTTTGTTATAGAGCTGAGCGAGCAGCCACCACACAGATTCGATGTAGCGGTTGTCGTAAGTAATATATGGGTCGGTAGTGTCGACCCAGTAGCCCATGCGATTAGTGAGAGTTTCCCATTCGCGAGTGTATTTCATGACTTCGCGACGGCAAGCTGCATTGTACTCGTCGACAGAAATTTTCTTACCGATATCTTCTTTTGTAATGCCAAGCGAACGTTCAACGCCAAGTTCAACAGGGAGTCCGTGGGTATCCCAACCGGCTTTACGCTTGACGTGGAAGCCCTGCATAGTTTTGTAGCGGCAGAAGAGGTCCTTTATAGTACGAGCCATCACATGGTGGATGCCTGGCATACCATTAGCCGAAGGTGGACCTTCATAGAAAACATACGAAGGCGCACCCTCGCGGAGCGCGACACTCTGCTCGAAGAGGTGATCTGCATTCCACTTTTCGAGCATTTCCTTATTGAGATCGGAAAGGTTTAAACCGTTGTATTCGTTAAATTTCTTCATGGGGCTAAAGTAAAAGCTATAAAAGGGTGTGCCGGCAAGTAAAAGCGGACACACCCTTTTCAGTATCGTGAAGCGAGAGTCGCGTTATTCTGCGGCGGGAGCTTCGGTTTCTTCAGCAGCGGGAGCTGCTTCAGCTTCAGCGGCGGCAGCAGCTGCTGCGGCTTCAGCTTTTTTCTTAGCTACGAGTTCGGCCTTAGCCTGGTTCTTAGCTGCTTCTGCTTCGAGACGCTGTTTAGCGGTTGCCTGACGCTGGTTAGCCATATTAGATTTTACGGCTTCAGTTTTAGCGTCTTTGTTTGCCTTCCAAGCGTTGAAGCGACGTTCAGCTTCTGCTTTGTCGAAAGCACCCTTAGCAACACCGCCGAGGAGGTGGTTCATGAGGAGAACGCCTTCGTTAGAGAGGATTGAACGTACAGTGTCGGTGGGCTGAGCACCAACGGTCACCCAATACAAAGCCCGTTCGAAGTTGAGAGTAATTGTAGCAGGATTAGTGTTCGGATTATAAGAACCTATCCTTTCAATAAATCTACCATCTCGTGGTGCCCTGCTATCAGCGATGACAATGGGATAGAACGCATAGTTCTTGCGACCATGGCGTTGTAATCTGATTTTTGTTGCCATTGAAATTAATTAAAATTGGTTTTGTATTGATTTGCGCCGCAAAGGTACACTTTTTTTCTTAGACCACCAAATTATTAAAGCAAGAAAATTTCTTAATCTGTTATAATCCATTAAAGAACGGTATGAGAGTTAGTTTTTTGATTATCAAATATGCTAAAGAGCTTTGATGATTAGAGCGTTGGCTTTGTCGATGGCCGAAGAGTCGAGACTGGCAAGATAGATTTTGGTTGTTGATTCGGAGTCATGTCCCATGCCTTCGCTGATTATACTAAGCGGAATTCCTTTCGCTTTAGCCGCAGACGCCCAACTATGGCGAGCAACGTATAGTGTTAGCGGTATATTCACCCCGACTTTCTCTGCTATCTTCTTGAGTTTTTTATTGATTGCGTAGCAAGAGTTTCGATAGGCGCTAAGTTCGTTTATATTTGATTTTTGGATGATTGGAAGGAGGTATATGCTTGCATTTTCGGGATATTTATCGCGAATTTCTTGCATTTCTTTGATCCATTCGATGGTAAGACGTTGACCGGTTTTTCGGCGGCGATAAGTTATATATCCGTTGCAGAGGTCGGTTTTCTTCAAAAATGCCATGTCGATGAAACTCATTCCACGAAGGTAGAAACTCAACATAAAAATATCGCGAGCGTAGTCAAGTTTTGGTTGCAACGATAAATCCAACGCTTTGATACGCTTGATAACCGCTAATGGAAGTGCCCGTTTGATAGTCTTGTCTATGCCGGTATAGACGTGTCGAAACGGCCTCTGATTTTCAATGATGTCTTGCTCGACAGCACGGTTATATACGGCTCTGAGTACGCGAGTATAAAAAGATATCGAATTGGGAATCAGACCACGATTGCGCTGCCAAGCTTCATATTGTTCCATCAATTCAGCGTTAATGCAGTCGATTAAGATGTCTTCGTTTTGCCTGAAATTTTTGAAGCTATTAAGCGTCGCTCGATATATTTCGGCTGTGCGTTTCTTCTCATTACGTTTTAGTTTGACAATAATGCCCTCCATGAAGTTGAAAAGGGAATATTCGTTTGAGTATCGGATAAACTCATTAATAATATCGTTGGCGGAAAATACGATACCATCAATGTTAAAACGATAGCAAATTTTGGTGAGTCGTTTTATATCCATCCGAATATGCGAATGGATTGTTTGCAAAATACGTTTTCGTGTACTATTTGCGCTAATGATGATAGTAGATTGTTTGTCATCCCACTCAGAAGGGTAAATTTTATATCCTGTTGCGAGTTGACGGACGACACGATTGTGGATAATCTGAAAGTAGATCGCTCCCTTTTGATCGGGTACCGTAGATTGACGGAATTTCACCTTTATGGAAGTGCTCATGGACATGAATTAGAGGTTATACAAGCAAGCCCGAAGGGCTCACGCCATCACCTTGATGACGGTACAAATGTATCTCCAACTCCACGTTTCCCCAAACGATGGTAGTATGCAACAATAAAAGGTATAATGTTTTTTATGACAATAGAGCCTTGCATATCAGATCGTTTGCTTCTTGTTCTTTTTGATAAAATTTCGGCTCGTCCCACTTTTCTCCATTTTTAATAGTATGCTTTTGATAAATTCCATGGATATTCCTCTGTGGGACCTATATTAATTATGGGCAATAGTAGTAAATAAATTGATATTATTATCTATTCGTTATGGCGGAGTGGCATAGATAATGCACGTTGTCGGGTAGCCCGTCGATGTTGGCTCCGTAGAGGCAATCGTCGTGGTTGCCGCAGATGAATATTTTGTGTTTGTATGGCAGGTCACCGAACCAGTTGAGGAAATCTATGGCTTCCTGCTCGCTGCCAACCATGCAGAAGTCGCCTGAATGCACTACGACATCGGCCTCGGGCAAATTCCGGAGCCGATGGTGGCAGTTGTGAGTATCTGAGAGATGGAGTATTTTCATGTTTTAAATTATATCTATGATACTGCAAAGATAAAATAGAGATGTCCTAAAAATAGGTGTAATATGAAAAATCGATTAATTTTGAACCTGTACCGCAAAATAGGATGAGTTCGATTTATCTTTGCAACGCAAAAAGATTGCGTAGTGGTTGCGTAACTTTGCCACCGGAAATAAATCAGTATGATATGAAAACAATCGAAGGACATAACGTGAAAATATTCACAGACAACATCGATGCGTCGGCTTTAGAGCAAATATCGACTTTGCTTTCGATCGATGTATTTTCTGATAAAAAAATCCGAATAATGCCCGATGTTCATACCGGAGCCGGTTGCGTCATAGGCTTCACCGGTGACCTCGGCGACAAGGTAATTCCTAATATCGTTGGCGTTGACATTGGCTGCGGTATGCGAATTCTCAATCTCGGCAAACTATCCGGAATTGACTTTCACGCATTCCACGAGCATATACGAGGGAACGTTCCATCTGGTATGAGAGTCCGTGAAGACCGTTTCGGATTCGAGCCACTTGTAGGCGAAGAAATGGAAATCTATCGTGAAGCAAAGCAACTTGTAACTGAGCTCTACTGCTATCGTGAGATTATGAACACAGGGCGGATCAATAAAGCTATCGGCTCGCTTGGTGGTGGAAATCATTTCATCGAACTCGACAAGGACGATGAAGGAAATGTTTATCTCGTAATCCATACCGGGTCGCGCAACCTCGGCAAGCAGGTGGCTGAAAATTATCAGGCAAAAGCCATAAAGCATCTTACAGCCGGAGCTGACGAGTTTGAGGAGACTATCAAACGCACCATCGAGGAATATAAGGCGGCCGGTCGGCGCTCGGAGTTGCAGAGCGTCATAAAGAAAATGCGCAAGGCGCGTCAGGAAGCCGAGCCGTCGCTTCCCGCAGCACTATGCTATGTCGAAGGAGAGGCTCGCGAGCAGTATCTTCACGATATGCGTTTATGTCAGCGTTGGGCGGTGCTAAATCGTAAACTAATATCACTTTTGCTCATGCGTTTCTTCCCCAATGTTGAGGTGAAAGAAGAATTTGAGTCTGTTCATAACTACATTAGCGATGACAATATTATACGCAAAGGCGCTATATCGGCCGCTGCAGGCGAGCGTTGCATCATTCCGCTGAATATGCGCGACGGTTCACTCTTATGTACTGGCAAAGGAAATCCCGACTGGAACTATTCGGCTCCCCATGGTGCCGGACGAGTGCTGAGTCGCACTCAGGCTTATGAGAAAATCTCTATGAAGGACTTTGAGGCTTCTATGAAGGGCATCTATTCGGAGTCGGTCAACGAGTTTACCCGCGACGAGTCGCCTATGGTCTATAAACCGGCAAAAGAAATCATCGCTAACATCGGCGACACTGTCAACATTGACGCAATCGTCCGTCCAATCTTCAACTTTAAGGCATCATAATTATGGAGAAAAATAATTGATTCGATTTTTTAGGCCTGTACCGCAAAATGACACAGGTTTTGGTGGTCTTTGCGGTGAATTATCGCCTTGGCAAAGAAAACCAGTATGACGCAACTGCAAAAATACACTTGGCTGATTGATACGATTCGGCGCGCCGGAAAGATCTCGCTCGACGAATTGTCGGAGCGTTGGGCGCGAAATCGCGATTTGAATGACGAAAAGCCATTGAGCCGCTCGACGTTCAACCGCTGGCGCGGTGCAATCTATTCGCAATTTGGGATTATGATTGACTGCCAAAAAGTTGGCGGTTATCTATATTACATATCTAATCCCGAAGATATTGACGAAGACAAATTCAAAAAGTGGATGCTCGACTCGTTTGCTGTCGGTAATTTCATCGGAGAGAATTTGTCGCTGAAGAATCGTATTTTGGTAGATGAAATACCGTC
>CAZYYV010000047.1:0-19301 GCA_964651295.1 uncultured Bacteroides sp. | reverse complement strand
CAGCCAAATCGGCAGCAAGAGTACATTGACATTTTGGAAAAATTTGGGAAAGCGCTACCTCTGTCTGACATGTCCGACTTGTCCTATTGTAGTATCAACGTTAAAAGCCGCTAAAAACGCTCCTCCCACTAACGTACCTTCATCCTCTCGCATCGGGTAGAAGAATAATACTAACATCAATGCGAACAACGCATTACCCTTTTGACGCGCGGAAGTAGAGGAATACTGCGATGATAGAGTAAATAAAGTTGGGAATCCACATTGCCACAAAGGCAGACGTGATACCGGAAATAGCAAAGGTCTGCGTAATGGTCATAAAGAGGATATAGCTGAAACTAAGGACTAGGCCGATACCTATATTAAGACCCATGCCGCCTTTCTGCTTCTTCACAGATAGCGTCATCCCGATTACTGTAAGAATAAAAGCTGCGGCCGTCATTGCGTAGCGACGTTCACGTTCTACCTCAAACGACTGGATATTGCCAACTCCTCGCATTTTCTGACGCTCGATATATTGGTCGAGTTCCGGAGTTGTCATTTTCTCATGGTCTACCTTCGAAATCAGAAAGTCTCGAGGCTCGAATGCGATACTTGTATCGCGTGCTCGACCTTTTGTGATATATTCTCGATTATCGCGGAAATCACGCTGTACATAGTCATATAATTTCCATTGGTAGAGTGTATCCCAGCGGATTGTTTGAGATGTAAGACGCGACACCAACTCCTTATTTTCATTAAAGGATTCGAGTGAAAATCGATGCCCGGTCTTGCTGATATTGTCGTAGCGGCTCATATACGCAATTTGTCCGGGAGATACCATAAGCATGATATTTGAGCCGTAATCAACACGTTTATTCTTTACATACGTATTGGTATAATCGAGGCGCTTTACGTTAGCCGGTGGGATGATATACGCACTCAGTACGAATGTAAGTGCCGCAATTATGGCTGCCGAGACTAGATACGGGCGCATCAAGCGCTTGAAACTCATGCCGGTCGACAACATCGCGATTATTTCGCTATTTCCTGCCAACTTCGACGTAAAGAAGATGACGGCTATAAATGTGAAGAGCGGTGAGAACTGGTTGGCAAAGTACGGCAAGAAGTTGAGAAAGTAATCAAATATCGTAGCCTCTAGTGGTGCTTTGATAAATGAGTCAATCTTCTCGTTGATATCGAACATCACAACAATCGCCAACAGCAAGATGATGGCGAATATATAGGTGCCGAGGAATTTGCGGATTATGTATTTGTCGAGGAGCTTAAACATACTTAGAGGCGACGACCAAGACGTTGAACCATATCAGTCTTCCATGTGTGGAAATCTCCTGCGATAATATGGCGACGGGCTTCGCCTACTAGCCAAAGATAGAATGCAAGGTTGTGAATCGACGCAATTTGAAGGGCGAGTAGCTCATCGGCTATGAAAAGGTGGCGTACGTATGCTTTCGTATATACGCGGTCGACAATCGATGGTCCATCGGGCCAGAGCGGTGAGAAGTCGTTTGCCCATTTGGCGTTACGCATATTCATCGTTCCTTCGGGGGTAAAGAGCATTCCGTTACGTCCGTTACGAGTTGGCATCACGCAGTCCATCATATCCACTCCGCGGTCGATTGCTTCGAGAATATTGATAGGAGTACCTACACCCATCAAGTAACGAGGATGGTCGGTCGGAAGTACTTCATTCACGACATCAATCATTTCGTACATCACTTCGGCTGGTTCGCCAACGGCAAGACCACCGATTGCATAGCCGTCGGCTCCGAGGCTCGCAGCATGTTCGGCTGCTTCTCGACGAAGATCGGGATAGGTACAGCCTTGTACGATGGGGAAATATGACTGATAGTGCCCGTATAATGGTTCTGTTTCTTTGTAGTGCTTCCATCCTCGTTCGAGCCAACGTTTAGTCAAATCGAGGCTCTTTCGTGTATAGCTACGGTCTGACGTGCCCGGAGGACACTCATCGAGAGCCATCATAATATCAGAACCGATAGTGCGCTGAATATCAACTACATTTTCGGGTGTGAAAAGATGCTTGCTTCCGTCGATATGGCTGCGGAAATGTGCTCCTTCTTCAGTGAGTTTACGATTCGAACTGAGCGAGAATACCTGAAAACCTCCGCTATCGGTCAGTATCGGACGTTCCCATCCGTTAAATTTATGCAATCCGCCGGCGCGGTGGATTGTTTCCATGCCGGGACGAAGGTACAGGTGATATGTATTGCCCAATATTATTTGTGCCTTGATATCATCGCGCAATTCGTGCATATGCACACCCTTTACAGTGCCAACAGTGCCTACCGGCATAAATATAGGAGTCATTATCTGACCATGGTCAGTCTCAATAAGGCCGGCGCGTGCACCGCAGTCGCTGCATGTATGTTGAAGTGTAAATTTCATATTAGTCGCTTTGAACTGCAAAGATAGTGATTATTTTCGTAGCCACAAAGCACCTGCTATGCAAGTCGGTGTAATCAACATTTGAGCGTATGCAGGCTGCTGAGTAGGCCGAACGACGTGTATAGTCTAGGTCTGCTCCGATGATAACATGACTTGGCTTGGATGTGGTGAGTAGCTCGCTTAGATTGTCGCGGTATTTGCGGTCGAGGATAACAATATCGCCGGGATTAATATCGACGTCGTTATTACTTGCCACCACGATGTTGCCAACTCGTCTAACTCCGGATGCTTCAAATGTGTAGTACTTTGTCGATGCCTCAATAATACGTGCACACGACGTGATTGCCTTTTCTCGATTGCGCGTCGGATAGATCTTTCCATTCATGCCGTCAATGATGCAGATATCGGTGCCGCGCGAATCTCCGTCGATTATCACTTGTTGACCTCTCCCTGGATTTGCTCCGATTGATAAAATGCAGATAAACAGTGATACAACGCTCCATTTGCGACGTCGGCTTGAGTAGAGTAGGGCGATTATCGAAATTAGAATACCTGAGAGTGCTGCGATACTCAATAAATCAGGTGTAAATGTAAATGATATTTTCTCTGATATTGATGCCGCCGACTCGACAATAGCGTGAAGCCCTTCGAATATCCACTTAGAAATAGGAGATAAACAGGGGAATAATACGCCTAAACCGCCGGCTAACATAAACACCGGGAAGATAAGCGTTGCTATCGCATTGACTGGAATCGAGAGCAGCGGAAGCCTACAAAACCACGCTAATACTATCGGAGCTGTGGCGAGGGTTGCGGCAAACGGTACGCTGAGCAAACTCACCGCATTACGAGTGCGTGTCTTGCGAGTTGGTATCGGATTTAGTTTCGAGGATAGTAGCAACAAGCCGGCGACGGCTGCAAAGGAGAGCTGAAAGCCTGCTGAATACAGACTCCAGGGGTCGATAAATATCACAACAAAAAACGCTATACATAGAGCGTTTAACGAGAGGGGGATTCGTTCTAGCGCTCGTGCTCCGAAGTAGATGCTTATCATCACCGATGCTCGGATAATTGGAGGCGCAAAGCCGGTGAGAAATGCGTAGAACCACACTCCGATAAGTGCTAAGCCATAACGCAAATATTTGCCATTGCGCAGCCGTTTAAGTGGTGCGAGCAGTGTAAGGATGAAAGCTGAAATGAGTCCGACGTGAAATCCGCTAACACAGAGCAAGTGTGAAAGTCCGGTAAGACGATAGCTCTCTTTAATTTCAGTTGGTGCGTCGCCGGTTCCTAATGTCGATGCCACTAGCAGTGATGCTACCTGTGGGTCGAGCCTCGATGCATAGACCGCATCGGCAATCGACCGTCGCATATCATCGAGCCTACTTCGAAAATCATCGGAATGACTAATGATGCCGATGTCGTCCTTATTGACAACTGCTGTAGCGGCAATTCGTTGAGCGCGTTCTGCCCAACTGCTAGTCCGCATGTATGGCACTCCTTGATACCGTCCGAGTGGCTGTGGTTCGGCTGTAAAAGCGACTATGTCGCCCGTCGATAATTCGGGCGTAAGGTCGGTAACTACTAGGTTGATACGGCGCCCGTCGCAATTCACTATCGCTGTTTGAGCCGCTGCCGTGCTCGACACTTTGACAACTCTCCCGTTGAAAGTCATCGGTTTTAATTCATAACTATTTAGTGGCATTGGGTGGCTTAAATACGCTGATCCGCCGATTATGAGCAGCCCGCCGAAGAATAGCTTCAGTGCATCGGTTTTCTTGCGATACAATAAGAGTGTAACGGCTGCTACAATTGCTGCAACAACTATTTCGGCGGCATCGACAGCTCCTACAAACAACACCGACACAAAGGCGGCTGAGGCTAGTGGAAACGACGGAACGGATGCCGACCAACGGTCCATTATCCGATGGTATTTAGTACTACAATAAGCGAGGTGATGCTGATTACTACCCAGAGAGTCAGTGCTTGCAGCAGTGGACGAATACCTACTTGCTTGATCGATTTAAGCGAAAGCGACGCGCCGATAAAGAATAGCGTGAGCACCATCCCGCGTTTAGCAATCCATACCATTGTGCCCACAAATGACTCGGGCAGGGCTACGTAGGTATTGACGAGCATCGCTGCAATGAAGATGAAGATAAACCAGGGAATAGAAATCTTCGACGATTTATCGCGGAATATAAACATCGTAACCAATGCCAAAGGGATAATCCACAATGCGCGAGTAAGTTTGATAAGAGTTGCTACTTCGAGGGCTTCGTGTCCGTAGCTTTCTCCGGCTCCGACTACCGACGAAGTATCGTGGATTGCGATAGCTGCCCAGGTGCCGAATTGCTGCTGTGTCATATCGAGCAAATGTCCGATAGGTGGAAATATGAATAGAGCTATCGAATTGAGTATGAATATCGTACCCAGCGACACTGCCATCTCGTTTTCGTTGGCTTTGATTACCGGACCGACCGCTGCAATAGCACTTCCGCCGCAGATTGCCGTGCCCGACGAGATTAGATAAGCCGTCTTGCGGTTGCAGTGATAGAGGTATCCGAGCCCGACTCCAAGCATCATCACTCCTACTACCGATACGATGGTGTAGAGCATGCCTTCCGACCCTGATTCGAGCGATTTGTGGAGGTTCATATTGAAACCGAGACATACCACTGCCACTTGGAGCAGATATTTCGACGATTTCTTATTGAACTTAGGCCACGGATTATCGAAGATAAAGGCGTAGATCAAGCCACACAAAAGCGCGATTGGGGCGGTAATCGTTATCGGAAGAGGAAGGAGGATAAGTGCAATTACTGCGATGTAGATAATTTTGGCTGTGAGTTTCATTCTTCTGATTTCCAGATATGTAGTGATGCAAGTGCTTGACGATGTAGCATTTCTAGCCCGTTTTTTACTGTGGCACCTTGGATGGCGCTTCGGCGCATAAATTCGGTAACATCGGGGTTATATACTAAATCGTGGCATGCGTTGGTGCTGCTGAGTAGTTCGTAGGGGAATGGAGGATAGCTCTCAACGTTAGGGTGAGTACCTAGCGGTGTTGCATTGACTATCAACGGATATTGTTCGATAAGTTCAGCTGTGATATTGCCGTAGTTAATGATTCCGTCTCCGACTTTCGACCGCGATACCTTGAGAGTCCTTACTCCTAATTGTCGGAGTGCCTCTGCCACTGCTTTCGATGCTCCGCCGGTGCCGAGGATAAGCGCTCCTTTATTTGTCAATCGTTCTACCATCTCACGAACGCTCTCGCGGAAGCCCTCGACGTCGGTATTGAAGCCTTTGAGTCGGCGGACTGCTCCGTCGGCACTGCGGATAAGACGTACGGTGTTGACTGCGCCTACCGCTCGGGCCTCTTCGCTGATACTATCGAGGTATTGCATTATTTCATCTTTGTAGGGCGCTGTTACATTGAACCCGACTAGACGCGGATTGAGTATGACTACGCCATAAAGAGCTTCCGGCGTAAGGGCTTTCAACTCAAAGTTGTCGTAGCTGTCGCTACTACCTTCTTTGGCAAAGAGCTCGGTAAAGAATGCTTTCGACCGAGAGTGGCCCAGTGGGTTGCCTATCAAGCCGTAGGTAGTATGTGATAATTCGGGATGGTTCATTGAAGTTGACCGGAACCGCGCGTATAGGTGCGCCATTTCTCGATAAGTGCCGTCATATCAGCCGGTATGTCGGCGGTGAAGAACATTTCCTCTCCGGTTTCGGGGTGTACGAAACCTAGTGTCCGAGCGTGGAGCGCTTGACGAGGACAGAGTTCGAAACAATTGTTGATAAATGCTTGATATGACGATGATTGTATTCCGCGAAGTATTTTGTCGCCGCCATAGCGAGCGTCATTGAAGAGCGGATGGCCGAGCGAACGCATATGTACACGGATTTGGTGGGTGCGGCCGGTCTCTAGTACGCATTTTACCACCGATAAGTGCCCAAGTGGTTCGATGGTACTATAGTGGGTTACTGCGCGTTTTCCTTCTGCTCCATCGAGTGGAAAGGTCGTCATTTGCAGACGGTCTTTGGGGTTACGGCCGATATTTGTAGCTACGGTACCTTCTGCCGGGTCGGGGCGACCCCATACAACGGCTACATACTCGCGTTTTGTGGTTTTATTGAAGAACTGACGACCGAGATTGGTCTTGGCATCGGGTGTCTTTGCCACCACGAGTAGCCCCGAGGTATCTTTATCGATACGGTGTACGAGGCCCAATCGAGGGTCGTTCACATCATAGTCGGGAGTGTCGCGGAAGTGCCATGCCAGGGCATTAACTAGCGTCCCATCGTAGTTCCCGTGCCCGGGATGCACAACCAATCCTGCCGGTTTGTTTACCACCAATACATAGCGGTCTTCATACACTATGTCGAGCGGAATATCTTGAGCTACAATCTCAAATTCGTAGCGAGGACGGTCCATCACCACCTGAATAACGTCAAGCGGCTTTACGCGATAGTTACTTTTTACTGCCTTGCCGTTGACGAGTATACATCCGGCCTCGGCGGCCTGTTGCACGCGGTTGCGCGACGATTTTTGCAGACGAGCAACGAGGAATTTGTCGACGCGTAGCAACTCTTGACCTTTATCGGCTACAAAACGGAAATGTTCGAAGTATTCGGTGCCGTCGATTTCGATGACTTTACCTTCTTCAAGGCTCTCGTCTTCATTGAGGATTTCGTCTTCTGCCATTCCTTATATGTCTATATCGTCGGTTGATACTTCATTTTCATCAAGGTCTTCTTCTGTCGAAGGTCCGCTACCGATTGAGAGGGTTACGGTGGAGGTTACTGGTATTACCGAACCGACCGACAGTGGGGTGTCGCCATAGCGTGCTGCCACTACGAGGTCGGCAAATTCTGAAGGTACGCTCTCGAGGCGAATATCTGTAATACCGATACCGCGCAAGTACGACATCGCTTGGCGCGACGACACATTGCCGGTTAAGGGCATCGAAATTGTTACTTGCTTAGGCGAAAAGGCGGTGATGGTTACATATACCTGACGACCTTCTTTCACCACCGCTCCGGCTTTAGGCCACGACTCTACGACGGTGCCGGGGGCTGTATAGCGGTCGTAAATCGAGTCTGAAATCTCGATCGTGAGGCTATTGGCGGCGAGGGTAGCTGCTGCTGCGTGGTAGTTCTTATGCTTGATATCCGGCACAATCGCTGTTGCGCCGTGGAATGTCCAGGCGTCGAGAAACAGCAGTACGAACCAGAGTATGATTAATCCCGTTGTGATAATTAACAGCAAATGGCTGATGATCGGGTGCTTTTTATAGAAGTCTTTAATTTTCTGCATAGTCAGTGCATTTATATCTGCAAAGATAGTGCATTTTTTTCAAAGTTTAAAGAATCAGCGTATTTGCTCTTTTAATACGCTTCTTTCATCTAAGATGGCGTATGCTATGCGCCTTCCGACATTTTTGCCAAAAATATATTGCCAATAGACGAAAATCCAAAGAAAAATCATTAACTTCGCGTCTATAAAATCTGCGCCGTGGGCGGCGTCGCTGTCGGCTGGGCGGGTTTTGAAATTTTTTTAAAGCGTTTACTTTGCGCTTTTTCTTGGCTGCTAAGAACTTCGCAACCTCTTTAGAAATAGTCAAGAATCAAGCAATAGTAGATGTCTATTTGTGTATGAACTGATTCCCAAGGAGGTCTGTGCCAATGTGGTATGTCCTCTTTGGAGTTTTGTCATACAGCGTAGGCTCTACATTGCTCGTTCTACTATTTCGGGCAATGCGAAGGCCTTTAGCAGCAGGATGAGCAATGTGTACAGATCCTGCGCTTTTTTTATTAACCATCATGAGAATAGTGTCATCCGGGGATCGATGATTTGGGAGAATTTAAGCGTCTGTAATAAGTATCTATACAAAAAAATAGCGCCTCACATTATGTGAAGCGCTTCGCTTTTGAGGTTCCTAGCAGATTCGAACTGCTGTAAACGGTTTTGCAGACCGGTGCCTAACCACTCGGCCAAGGAACCATGTCGTGGTTTGCGAGTGCAAAGTTACGAATTCTTTTTCTTTCTGCCAAATATTTTGCCAAAAATATTTTATACTCAATTTTTGGCGATTTTGAGGTCGGCTTCTTCTTCCAGCTTCTTAGTCGTATATGCTGTTCGACCGCTATATATTAATAATGTGTATAATACCGCTTTCTGGAGGTTTTGAGACGCTGTGTGAAAAATGAAACAGAAGCGTGGCAAAGCAGCAATAGTAATAACGGCTGATAACCACATTTTTGACTTAAATTTGTCGCATACCTAATACAAATACTCTGAAAATCTTCAAACTGTTTATGATGGCTAATAATTATGGTCCTATCTCGAAATATCATTCCTAAGCTTTCTAAATCGCCTTAGTTAGATAGCTCTGTCCTTATCGTGTGTCTATAATTTATTTCTATATTTATTAAACTTATAATACTTCACTGTATGATTCCCATAGGGACTACTATCCGTCAGGAATTAGAACTCCAGGAGCGTAGCGTTACCTGGTTTGCTCGTAAGTTGAGTTGCGATCGCTCGAATGTTTATCGCATTTTCCAGAAACATTCTATCGATACTGCACTCTTGGCTCGTATTAGTGTAATCCTTCATCGTAACTTTATCGCGGAAATCGGTGAGAGTCTGTTAGTTGACATTGAAAAAGGAACAAATGATTGACTGTCTGTGTCAAAATAGACGCACTTGCGTGTCAATCCCGCAATATGCTTTTGCTAGACGAACGGCAAGATTCTCCTAACTTTGCTCCAAGATTCTCGAAGAACACCCATATTTTAGTGATTTTGTACTATAAAAATGGGCTATATGTCTGAAAATAACATTATTAACAACAGATAAAGTTATAACTTAAATTCACATCTATGAACAAGAAATTCATCAACGGACTTCTCCTTGTCAGCCTCATGTTGGGCAATGGCATGGCGTTTACGTCCTGTGAGGATTACGACGACGACATTAGCAATTTGCAGTCGCAGATTGACACTATCAATGCCGATCTTAGTAAACTCGAAGCAGAGCTCGCTAGCGGTAAGGTAATCACCGCTGTTAGCGAAACTTCTACCGGTGTTGCTATCACCCTCAGCGATGGCAAAGTCCTCAATCTTACCAATGGTAAAGATGGTGCTAACGGCGCTGCCGGTACTACTTGGACCATCGGTACAGACGGTTACTGGTACGAAAACGGTGTTAAAACCGACTATGTTGCTATCGGTGAAAAGGGCGATAAAGGTGATACCGGCGCTACCGGTGCTACTGGCGCTCAAGGCGATAAGGGCGATAAGGGCGACAAAGGCGATAAGGGTGATACCGGCGCTCAAGGTCCTCAGGGCGATAAGGGCGACAAAGGTGAAACAGGTGCTACTGGTCCTCAGGGTCCCGAAGGCAAGCCCGGCCAGGATGGTACTAACGGTACTAATGGCGCTCAAGGCGAAAAGGGTGAAACCGGCGCTACCGGTGCTCAAGGCGAAAAAGGCGACTACTATGTGCCCGAAGAAGATGGATACTTCTATATCTACAACGCTAAGGGCGAAAAGACCAAGACTGATATCCGCTGGATGAAGGAATACGATCCCATTAGCGCTGTTCTCAATGGTCGCACGCTTATGCTCGGTAACGTTCAGTGCGGTACTGACGAAGATGGCAACCCCATCCTTAAGACTGTAGAACTCGAAATGGGTGCTGCTGTTGGTTCTCTCGCTTTCATTCCTTCGGTTATGAGCGTTGACGTTCCTATGGCAACTACAACAAATCCTTTCTACCATATCGCTAACTACATCAGCGATGCTAAACCTGTAAGCGCTACTGATAAGCATTTTGCTACTCTTAATGATTGGGATAAATCTAACGTAGTTGAGCTCGGCTACCGTGTTAATCCTTCTCACGCATTCCTCGAAGGTGCTGAAGTTGCTTTTGTTAACCGTGCGGTTACTTCTCGTGCTGCCGGTGATAACGCTAATCTTCTAAATGTAGTTACTACTCCTCTTGAAGAAGGTGTTAAGTACTTCGAAAACAAGAACGGCGAAATCTACGTAAATGCAACTATAAACAATCGTAAAGCTTCTGCTACTGCTAACGATATCGCAGCTCTTAAGCTTAACGTTGGTACAGAGGTTACTGTTTCTGACTATGTTGCTGTTTCTAGCGAAGCGGTTACTCCCGTTCTCCTCAACACTAAGAACCTTGCAACTCTTTACGGTCGTACTAAAGTAATCAATGCTACTTCTAAAGAAGATGATGCATTCGTTAAAGAATTCTGCAGCTTCAGTGCTTTAAACAACTTCGAACTCGTTCACAATGCATCTCTTGACCTTTCTGGTCTTGTAGCCCTCTATGCATACGTTGACGGCGAATATACTTCTCTTAAAGACCTCGGCTTCACCGGTATTAGCTATGAATTCAGCAAGCCTGAAAAATACATGGCTTCTGACGCTCAGGAAACCAACCAGCAGTACTTCGCTAAGCTCGATGGTTCTATTCTTAAGGTGAGTGAAGCTCTTACTAGCACTGTATCGGCTATTGGTAAAACTCCCGTTGTTCGCGTTGACGCTATGGTTGCCGACAACAATGGTACCAAACAGCTTATTGCTTCTTCTTACATCAAGGTTAAGATCGTAGAACAGCCTTCTACTCCCGTTCCTACTCCTGATCCTCTCGGCGACTACACTGTAGTTTTGGATAACAGCAAGGTTGGCTTGTCTCATTCTTACCAGCTCCTCACTGACCAGTACGTTGAAATTGGTTCGATGAACATGGAACGCGTAACCAATGCTATCTATGGTCACTTCGGCCAGTCTGCAAGCACATTCTGGGATCAGTTCGGTGGTGCTTCTGATGAATATACCATCACTGTTAAGCACGTTAAGGCTGATGGCTCTCTTGAAACTATTGGCACTCCTTCTACTCAGGTTGCAGGTACTCCTGGTACTTTCTTAGGTGGTGGTATCAAGGTTTACACTTCTCTTGATAGAACTGAAACCAACACAATGTCGTTGAATGTTAGCATTAACAACCAAGTTAGAACTCAGCATACTTACGCTAACATCGACAATAAGGGTGCTAAGTACGTTGTTGAAATCGCTATTAAAGCCGACAACAACAACGCTCGTCAAAATGTAGTGGTTAAACACGAATTCTACGTTGATTGCAACAACTTCGCATTTAATCTCAACTCTAACTGGTGGCGTCCTTCTTACGCAGGTTTCACTAATGCTGTTCTTACTAAGGGTGATATCGCCGGCGGTACATGGAAGCTCTTCATGAAGATGTCTCAGGCTTTTGAACTCAAAGGAGGTAAAACTATCTATGAGTACTACAATGCTGAAAACAATGTAGCTGCTATTGAATTTGTAGATCCTACCATTGCAGAACCTACTCTTCCTGTAGAAATGACAACTGCTCTTAATTCTATTACCCATACAATTGTAGATCAGACTCTTGCTCTCACCGCTGCTCTCGATAAAGAAGGTCTCGGTGTTAAGATGAAGTATATCAATACTCTTGTAAACGCTGAAAGATGTAATCCTAACGAGTTTGTTGTTTACTTCCAGAATCCTTTCAAAGTAAAAACTACAGGCGCTGCTGTCGAACTCAACACTAACGCTATCAATGCTACCACCGACCTCTACAAGTCTGTTGTAGTTAAGGATCTTAACAATGTTGATATCTACAAATTGATCAACAATGCCTTAGGCTTTACTACCGAAGGTCAGCGTTATCAGGTTGCAGCTCCTACCGTTAGCTACGAAATCGTAGGTGATGCTTACACCCAGTTCAAAAACAACCTCTCTGATGGTTCGTTGACTATCAACCAAACAACTGGTGTACTCAGCTACACAGGTCAGACTCTTACTCTTGCTAACCCTGTAAACGCTACTGTAGTTGCAACTGTAACCTTCGCAAACCTCTCAGTTGTTAAGTGCGAATTCCCCATCGTAATTCGTTAATGTCCCCTCGGAATTGAGGTTGGCAACAGCCTCAATTCCATTAAATAATAAAATGTTAAGTAATTGATTAAGTTATTATCGAATGAGCTAAGTTAATAACCGATTAGGTACTTTCCTTTTCTTCGTGGTATAGCCTGTCGTAGAGACAGGCTATACTTTTCGTATATATGTATAACCCCTATAAAGGAAGTCGCAAGAGATACAAAAAAAGATGCAGCCCCAGGTGAGGTTGCATCTTTTGATATCGTATTAAACTTGTGCTTAGTCGATGATGTCGAATCCGGTGTATTTGCGGAGACATTCGGGAACCACAATACCTTCGGGGGTTTGGTTGTTCTCGAGGAGCGCTGCCATGATACGGGGGAGAGCAAGAGCCGAGCCGTTAAGAGTGTGGCAGAGTTTAGTTTTCTTGTCTTCGCCACGGTAGCGGCATTTGAGACGGTTTGCCTGATATGTTTCGAAGTTAGATACCGACGAAACTTCGAGCCAACGACCCTGAGCAGCTGAGTACACCTCAAAGTCGAATGTGATAGCCGAAGTAAAGCTCATATCGCCACCGCAGAGACGGAGGATGTGCCAGGGCAATCCGAGTTTTTCGAGCAATCCTTGTACGTGAGCCTTCATTTCTTCGAGGGCGGCATACGAGTTTTCAGGTTTTTCGATGCGTACGATTTCTACCTTATCGAATTGGTGGAGACGGTTAAGACCGCGAACGTCCTTGCCGTAGCTTCCTGCTTCGCGACGGAAACAAGCCGAGTAAGCGCAGTTTTTGATTGGCAACTTTTCGTCGGGGATAATAACGTCGCGGTAGAGGTTAGTTACAGGCACTTCTGCTGTGGGGATGAGATAGAGGTTGTCGAGGTTGCAGAGGTACATCTGACCTTCCTTGTCAGGAAGTTGACCTGTGCCGTAGCCCGATGCTTCGTTGACCACGTAAGGAGGCTGTACTTCGAGGTAGCCGGCTTCCGAAGCTTGGTCGAGGAAGAACTGGATGAGAGCGCGTTGAAGTTTGGCACCCTTGCCAAGATATACAGGGAAGCCGGCTCCGGTGATTTTCACACCCAGGTCGAAATCGATGAGGTTATATTTCTTAGCGAGTTCCCAGTGGGGGAGTGCGTCTTCGCCGAGGTTGGGCATATTGCCGCCGGTAGCTTCGACAACGTTGTCGGCTGCCGATGTACCTTCGGGTACAGCTGCGCATGGCACGTTAGGAATATTGAGGAGCTCCTGGAGAATGTCGTCTTCAGTGCGAGTGAGTTCTTCAGCGAGAGCTTTCTGTTCTTCTTTAAGTACGGCAACGCCGGCTTTTGCCTTTTCGGCATCTTCCTTGCGGCCTTCTTTCATCGCTTTGCCGATAGATGCTGCCATGCGGTTGAGCTCGGCTGCAGCGTTATCGTTTTTGAGCTGGAGACCGCGACGGATGTCGTCGAGGGCAATCACACGTGCAATTGCTTTCTCTCCTTTGAAGCCTTTGACCGCGAGACGGGCAACAATGCCTTCGGGGTCTGCTTTGATTTGTTGTATTGTAAGCATCTTTGTGCAGTTTAGTTTTATTTGTTGAGAAGTTCGCGAACCTTGGCAGAGATAGCACGACCATCGGCACGACCCGCCAACGCTTTAGTTGCTACGCCCATCACTTTGCCCATTTCTGCAGGCGATGAAGCTCCAACTTGCGCAATGATAGCGGTGAGGGCTTCGGTAAGTTCTTCGTCTGAGAGTGCTTTGGGGAGATAAGCCTCGATTACTTCACATTCCGCCAATTCTGTTTCTGCCAATTCAGGGCGATTTTGTTCTTGGTAGATACGAGCGCTTTCGCGGCGCTGTTTCGCCATCTTGGTGAGTATCTTAAGTGCGGCTTCTTCCGATAGTTCGCCATTGGCGCCCGGAGCCGTCTTGCCTTCAATAAATTCCTTCTTGATGCCACGCAGAGCTTGGAGCTTTGTGCGGTCTTTGGCGAGCATTGCCGCCTTTATATCTGCATCAATCTGTGAGTAAAGGTCCATAGTATTTTCCTGTGTTTGTTTTCAGACGGCAAAAATACTAAAAAATGCGCAAATGCGCAATTTTTGGTCTTTAGAGTTTCGATATGCTCTTTGTCTCTCCTTTCTAAACTCCTAAACTTAAAAAAAAATACTATCTTTGCAGATCGAAATGAATACGGCAACTACCGATACAGGCGCTATTGAGCGTCCTCGCCTATGGCGATTGGCCCTGCAAGTCGACTCCGACTCGCTGAGGGTCGTTATGTGGTCGACAGTCGAAGACTCGTCGCTCCGACACTTTGTGCTTCCTCTCGACCCGACTCTCCCACTTAATAAAGCCCTCGAAGAAGCTATTTATGCAGCTCCGGTATTGCTCTCCGACTTTGCCTCTGTCGATGTGGTGGTGCGCACCACTGCATTTATGTTGGCTCCTTCTGGTTTAGATGCTGATTTGCATCAGCAATTGCTTGCATACGAGGGATTTGCCGATAATTTGGCGACGACGACGGTTAAGTGCGATGCTATTGCCGGCTCTGATATCGATATGCTGTGGACTCTTGATGCCGATACGGCTCGATTTCTCGCTCGTACGTTCCGCAATCCGCCAGTGGTATGCCATTTGACTCCGCTTATGCGCTATTTCTGCAATAAGTCGGTGCTAGGTAATTCGGGCAAGCTATATGCACATTTCCACCAAACTGCGTCGCAGCGTATTGTTGATATTATCGTGTTCGGCTCTGATGGACGTATTGCAATGGCAACTTCTCACGTTTGTCCTACTGATGAAGATGCGCTTTATTACATCCTTGCATCGGCTAAGGAGAGTGGTCTTGACATCACTTCCGACGAAATCCTGCTCTGTGGCAACGGTGCGGCGCGCGATGCCTTGATGCCTCTTTTGCGCCGATATGCAGCATACGTGATGCCTGTAATTTTCCCTTCGGCGGCATTCCGTGCCGGCCGTGAAGCTCTTAATGCTCCATTTCCTTTAGTAATTCTTCCGCTATGCGAATAATCCGTGGTAAATTTGGTCGTCGTCGGTTCGACGTACCGACTAACATAACCGCGCGCCCGACTACCGACTTTGCGCGCGAAAATCTCTTTAATGTACTTGAGAACTTCGTCGACTTCGAAGATGCCGAAGCTCTCGACCTCTTTGCCGGAACAGGTGCTGTAAGTTTCGAATTTTTGTCGCGTGAGTGCCGCCACGTTACTGCGGTTGAAAAGGCTTCGACGCAGCAGCGTTTTATCGATAAGGTGGCAAAAGAATTAGGCGTCGATAATTTCACCCTCGTGCGCGGTGATGTTCTTCGCTATATAGCCGGAGCTTCGCGAACTTTCGACATTATCTTTGCCGATCCTCCATACGATATGCCCGGCTTTGCAGAGATTCCCGGTAAGGTCTTGGAGTCTAAGCTCGTAAAGGTAGGCACGGTTTTCATTATAGAGCATAATAAGAACCACGATTTCTCATCCCTGCCGGGCTTCCGAGAACATCGCGCATATGGCTCGGTAAATTTCACAATCTTTGTGGTTGAATAAAAATAGCGAACCTCGAAATCATCCGATTTCGAGGTTCGTAGCTATTATTTAAATTCTAATCTTTAGAACGATGCGTTGCGCATATCGCCGGTTTCGATAAATGCGTTATGGAAGGCGAATGCCGATTTGAGTGTGTGGGGTGTCTGACCCTGAGTGCCGAGCTTGAGGTAGTCGTTGAGCAAGGGGCGATACATGGGATGCGCGCAGTTGTTGATAATTTCGTGAGCGCGTTCCACGGGGTCTTTGTGGCGAAGGTCGGCAATACCTTGGTCGGTAACGAGGATGTCCACCGAGTGTTCGCTGTGGTCGGGGTGAGCCACCATAGGTACGATATTGCTAATCAAGCCACCTTTGCTCACTGAGGGGCAAGAGAAGATTGAGATGTAAGCGTTGCGAGTGAAGTCGCCCGAACCGCCGATACCGTTCATCATCTTGGTGCCGAGTACGTGGGTTGAGTTGACGCTACCGAAGAGGTCGGCTTCGAGTGCAGTATTCATAGCGATAACGCCGATACGACGGATTACTTCGGGGTTGTTCGAGATTTCGGCAGGACGCATCAAAATCTTATCATGGAAGAAGTTCATGTCGGCGAAGAGCTTTTTCTCGGTGTCGTCGGTGAAGGTCATCGAGCATGTCGATGCGAATGTACATTTGCCTTTCTGAAGGAGTTCGAGCACGGCGTCTTGAATCACTTCGGTGTACATCATAAAGGGAGGTAGCTCCTTACTTTCGCCGAGGTCGTAGAGCACGGCATTTGCTACGTTGCCTACGCCTGACTGAAGTGGAAGGAATTCTTTGGGAAGACGTCCGGCTTTGTATTCGCTTACAAGGAAGCGAACAACGTTTGCTCCAATCTGCTTCGATACTTCGTCGGGAGCGGTGAACGGTTTCACACAGTCGTATGAGCTAGTATGAACTACACCAACGATTTTTGCGGGGTCTACCTTGAGGATCGGCGAACCGATGCGGTCGTTTGCTGCATAGATGGGGATTTCGCGACGATAAGGAGGGTCGAGCGGCATATATATGTCGTGCATGCCGTAGAGAGCCTTTGGTAATTTATCGTTAAGCTCGATGAATATTTTTTTTGCCATCGCAGCGTATGTAGGCACGTTGCCGGCGCCGCAGCCGAGTACGATTTCGCCTTTGTCGTTGATGTCGGCGGCTTCGATTATAGCGAAGTCGATTTCACCATATGTGCCGTAGCGCACTTCCTGAGCCATCTCTGAGAGGTGGCGGTCGAAGTAGTGGCAATCGTGTGCGTTGATGCGCTTGCGGAGGTCGGGCACGTTCTGGTAGGGTGCTCGCATATTGTAAGCGTTGGCACGAGAGAGAACTCCGTCGACGTGGTCGCTGGTCGATGCGCCAGTGAAGAGATTAATCTTGAAAGGACGGCCGGCTTCGTGCTCGCGAACTGCCTTTTCTGCTAGTGCTTCGGTTATAAACTTAGGAGTGCCGGGTGCTGTAAAGCCCGACAAACCAATGGTATCGCCATTGTTGATCATTTCGGCTGCTTCTTGAGCCGTAAGGATGTTAAATGCCATTGTAGTAGTGATTGATTTTTCTTCGGTATAGATTAAAATTTACGTTGAAGTATCTCGCCCCAAATCAGTGCATTGCGAACTCCATCGCGATCGAGACTCGGCAATGATGCCTTTGGTTGCGCTTTTGCTTTGGGCGTTTCCTTGGGCTTGGCGATTATTTCCGTTTTAGGTGCCGGAATAATCGGTTGGGGAGTCTTCGGTTTGGGTTGGATGTTTTTCTTCGGTTCAATCTTTCGCACGACTTTTTGTGATTCAGCCCAAGCATCGGTAAATTGCCGATCTTGCTGCACAACCTGAATCACTCGCCTGTTTGGACGAGGCTTGTTGGTTGCTCCGGTATCGCTCTTTTTCTTACCTTGGTCGCTTACCCAGCTAAAAAAAATAGTGATAGCAATGCCAATGACTGCGACGATGATACTTTCATCCATTTTTTTTTGTAATTTTGTGCAAAAATAAGCAATCTCGCGCAATGTTACAAATTTTTCGCTAAATGGAAACCGTGCAATCAGATATAAATAATACTTCGAAACTCCTCTATATCGAAACATATGGCTGTCAGATGAATGTCGCTGATAGCGAAGTTGTAGCTGCCATTATGGAAATGGCCGGTTACTCGCTCACCGATACTATCGACAATGCCGATGCCGTTCTTCTCAATACTTGCTCGATTCGCGATAATGCAGAGCAGAAAATCGTGTCGCGTCTTCAGGCTCTTAATGCTCTTCGCCGTAAGAGCAAACAGAACCTCATTATCGGTGTAATCGGTTGTATGGCTGAACGCGTACGTCACGATTTGATTGAAAATCACGGAGTAAATCTCGTTGCCGGCCCTGATGCGTATCTCGATCTTCCTGCTCTCTTTACAGCTGCCGAACATGGCGAACCGGCTGTGAATGTGGAGCTCAGTACTACCGAAACATATCGCGATGTTGTTCCTGCTCGTATCCCCGGTCAGAATGTGTCGGGTTATATCAGCATTATGCGTGGTTGCAATAACTTCTGCTCTTACTGTATTGTTCCTTATACCCGTGGTCGTGAGCGTAGTCGTCCTATCGACAGTATCCTCAACGAACTTGCCGACCTCCGTGCTCGTGGCTATAAGGAAGTTACGCTCCTCGGTCAAAACGTTAACAGCTACAACTTCAAGCCGGAAGGTTCTGACGAGGCTATCGATTTTGCAGCACTTCTTGCAGCCGTTGCTGAAGCTGCTCCCGAAATGCGTGTACGATTCACTACTTCACACCCCAAAGACCTCAGCGACCGTATTATCGACGTAATTGCTCGTTATCCCAACGTATGCAAGCACGTTCACTTGCCCGTGCAGAGCGGTAGCAACAAGGTGCTAGCTGCGATGAACCGCAAATATACTCGCGAATGGTATCTCGACCGCATTGCCGCTATCCGTCGCGCTGTTCCCGATTGCTCGATTACCTCCGACCTGTTCACCGGTTTCCACGACGAAACTGAAGAAGATTTCCAAGATACACTCGCACTTATGCGTGAAGTCGGATTCGATGCGTCGTTTATGTTTAAATACTCGGAGCGTCCCGGTACTTTAGCTGCTCGCACAATGCCCGATAATGTTCCCGAAGAAGTTAAAATCGAACGTCTTAACCGCATGATTGCCTTGCAGAACGAACTCTCGGCAGAGTCAAATCGTCGCGACGTTGGCAAGGAATTTGACGTCCTCGTTGAAGGCGTTGCCAAGCGTAGCAAAGAGCAGATGGTAGGTCGTACAAGCCAAAATAAAACAGCGGTATTCCCCCGTGGCAACGTTCGTGTTGGTGAAACAGTACGCGTAAAAGTGCTCTCAACCTCTTCTGCAACTCTCATCTGCGAGTTGGTATAAAACATC
>CAZYYV010000046.1:0-20104 GCA_964651295.1 uncultured Bacteroides sp. | reverse complement strand
CACCACCACCCGACTCGTCAGACTGGTCCTATCGTTGCTAACTTACCCTTGCCTTTGCATACTATAGGCAGCAAGCAGTTCTTCGAGACAACAAGGTCCGGCATCGACGCGTACACCGGACAAGCGACCAACTTCACCAAGGACGTCCTCTGGAGACAATCGTTCTCGCAGAGCCTCCATACTCATCGAACCATCGCGCTTCGATAGTCGCTGTCCGGCCTCATTGCACACCAAAGGCACATGAAAGTAAGACGGAGCTTTCAATCCTAAAAGACGGTAAAGGTAAATCTGCTGACCCGACGAAAGGAGTAAATCATCGCCACGGAGAACTTCTGTTACACCCATCGCTGCATCATCTACTACTACTGCTAGTTGATATGAATACACTCCATCTGCTCGACGAATGATAAAATCGCCGCAATGTTGAGCGAGATTCACTGTTTGCGGTCCACATACTCCGTCGACAAAGTGAATATCTTCATCAGGCACATAAAGTCGTTGAGCTGCAGGAGTGTTAGTATCGACCGAAAACGGCGGATAAGCTGACGGACGACATTTTCCTGTGTAAACAACCCTACCATCGGATGCGTGCGGAGCTTGTGCTGCCAAAATATCGGCACGACGACAGGTACACGGATATATCAATCCCTTCGAGCTGATTTTATTGAATGCTTGTTCATAAAACTCACGACGCTGACTCTGGCAATATGGTCCATGACCACCAACGCCTTCAACTCCGCCCTCATCCCACTCAAGCCCGAGCCACAAAAGGTCTTCTTCTATCTGGCGGGCATATTCCATACGTGAGCGCTGAGGATCGAGGTCCTCAATTCGCAAAATCCAGCGTCCTCCGCGACTCTTTACTGAAAGCCACGACAATACTGCCGTATAAACATTACCTAGATGCATACGACCGGATGGTGATGGTGCAAATCGGCCTACCGGAGCTTCTATATATTTCATATTTTCAAACATAGTTGACAAAAAAGGCCACCTAAAGGTGACCTTTTTCGTGATCCGGATGCGACTCGAACGCATGACCGTCTGCTTAGAAGGCAGATGCTCTATCCAGCTGAGCTACCGGACCAAATATCTGTCGCCGATGTACGACGACAGATTGTTTTATTAGTCTTGGTTGAGGTTAACTCGTTTGAACGATACAACTACAAGGCCTTTTGCAGCTTTGTCGAGGTACTGTGCGATAGTCATTTCGCCGTCCTTAACGAATTCCTGTTCCATGAGGCAAGATTCTTTGAAGAACTTGTTGAGACGACCCTGAGCGATGTTGTTGATCATCTGTTCGGGGAGATTTGCAGCCTTAGCGGCAGCTGTCTCTGCAGAGATGGTGCGAGCCTTTTCTGCTTCTTCTTCTGTAAGCCAACCCTTAGCGATGTTTGAAGAGATGTGGTCTTCGCTATCTACGAGGTTGGGGTTGATACCTGCTTTCTTAAGTGCAGCTTCAACTGCTTTCTTAACCTGTTCTTCTTTGGTCTTTTCTACTGCTACGTTGTATTCCGAAGTCTTAATGTCTTCAGCTACGCTATCACGGTCTACTGCGATGGGGTTCATCGATGCAACCTGCATAGCAACGTCGCGACCTACGTGGTAGTCTACTCCTTCGAGGTTGAAACCTGCGATTGTTGAGAGCTTGTTACCAAGGTGGTTGTAAGAAGTGGTTGAAGCAGCTTCGATGCATTCGTACTGACCAAGTTCTACCTTTTCACCGGTTTTAGCGGTTTCGTCTGTGATGAGGTCAGCAACGGTTACACCGTCAATAGTTGCAGCCTTAAGTTCGTCAAGTGTCTGTACTTTGTTAGCTACTGCATAGTCGAGGAGACGTTCGGTAAGAGCAACGAAACCTGCGTTCTTTGCTACGAAGTCTGTTTCGCAGCAGAGAGCAACGATAGCGGCGAAGTTGCCTTCGTTCTTAGCGAGAACGCAACCTTCAGATGCCTGACGGTCTTCACGCTTTGCTGCTACTGCTTTACCTTTCTGACGAAGGATTTCAACAGCTGCATCAATGTCGCCGTTTGTTTCGGCGAGAGCTTTTTTGCAGTCCATCAAGCCGGCGCTTGTGAGGTTGCGGAGCTTGGTGATTTCTGCCATTGTAACTGCCATAGTTGTATATTTTATTAGGCGGTTGGACAATTAATATTATTCAGCTGCGGGAGCTTCTTCGGCTGCAGGAGCTTCAGTTGCTTCTGCGGGAGCTTCGTTGCGACGAACGCGACGACGTTCACGACGGGGAGCTTCTTTCTCGTTCTGTGCTTCTGCTGCTTCGTTGTCGAGTTTTTCTGCTTTGCGTTCTTCGAGACCTTCTGCCATAGCTGCTACGAGAGTACCTACTACGAGTTCGATCGACTTAGATGCGTCGTCGTTTGCGGGAATTACGTAGTCTACAGTTGAGGGATCTGAGTTGGTGTCAACCATAGCAAATACGGGGATACCGAGACGGTTTGCTTCTGCTACTGCGATGCGTTCTTTGAGAACGTCAACTACGAAGAGTGCTGAAGGAAGACGGTTGAGGTCTGCGATAGAACCAAGAGTCTTTTCGAGTTTAGCACGCTGACGGGTGATCTGAAGACGTTCGCGCTTTGAAAGGTTGTCGTAAGTACCGTCTTTGGTCATCTTGTCGATGGTGGTCATCTTACGAACTGCCTTGCGGATGGTGGGGAAGTTGGTGAGCATACCACCGGGCCAACGTTCGATTACGTAAGGCATACCTACTGAAGATGCGAGGTCAGCAATTACCTGCTTAGCCTGTTTCTTTGTAGCTACGAAAAGGACTTTCTTGCCTTGCTTGGCCATGCCGCGGAGCACGTTTGCTGCCTCAGCAAGCTTAGCTTCAGTCTTATAAAGGTCGATTATGTGGATACCATTACGCTCCATGAAGATGTAGGGAGCCATTGCGGGGTTCCATTTGCGTTTGAGGTGGCCAAAGTGGCAACCTGCTTCAAGGAGCTGTTCAAATGTGGGATTAGCCATTTTTAATTTCGTTTTGTTTACGTTCTTTTGATTTTATGCAACCGCGGGGTAGGGAACGTTGGTCCATCGGCGCGGTTTAGATACTAAACACTTATTAGGCGGCACAACTGCGCGAGTTGCCACAGCCGCCAAAATATATTGGCGTATTAACGCTTTGAGAACTGGAAGCGCTTGCGTGCTTTGGGCTGACCGGGCTTTTTACGTTCAACCGCACGGGGGTCACGAGTCATGAAGCCGTTCTTGCGGAGAATTGCCTTGTCTTCGGGATTGATTTTCACGAGTGCGCGTGCGATACCGAGGCGAAGTGCTTCTGCCTGGCCTTTGTAACCGCCACCATCGAGATTAACCTGAATATCGTATTTTTCAGCTACTTCAAGAGTATTGAGGGGCTGCTTAACGATGAACTGAAGAATCGACGAGGGGAAGTATACGTTGAGGGGGCGCTTGTTGATGGTGATATTGCCGTTGCCTTCTTTTACGATAACGCGGGCTACGGCAGCCTTACGGCGGCCAACTGCATTTACTGTTTCCATTATAGCGATTATTTCAGTTTGTTAATGTCGATTACGGTAGGATTCTGTGCTTCGTGGGGGTGGTTAGCACCATTGTACACGTGCATGTTTTCGATCAAGCGACGGCCGAGACGGTTTTTAGGAAGCATACCTTTCATAACACGGATGAAGAGGGGGTGCATACCGGGTTTGAGGTGCTTGTTGAATGATTTCTTAATGAGCACTTCAGGTGTAGTCTCGCGCTGACCACCGGGATAGCCGGTGTAGTTGAGGTAGATGCGATCTGTCATCTTTTTGCCGGTAAGAACTACCTTATCAGCATTGATGATGATTACGTGGTCGCCGCATTCTACGTTGGGCGAGTAAGAAGGTTTGTATTTGCCGCGAAGAAGTTTTGCAACTTTTGCGCAAAGACGACCGAGAACTTGGTCGGTTGCATCGATAACTACCCAATCATGCTGCACTTCCTGTGCGTTGGGAAATTCGGTGCGGTAGCTAATAGTATCCACTTTTAATTTCTTGATTAATAGTTACATAATTCGACAATCGCGTAGAGGCGAACTTGGCCAAAAGTGTGCCGCGCGACTGTCATCGTTAAGTGTTGGACATAATCGGTGCTGCAAAGGTACAACTTTTTTTTGACTCCACAAAATGTTTTTTTAATTGAGAGCCAACAATAAGTAGCGATAATTATGCCAATTTAGCAAAATTCACCTTCGGTATCTCGACAAGAATCCATCCTCAAAAATAAGGTAGATACCATCTGAGTACGTCCATTGCTCTACCATGCCGCCATTAGTGGGAACGCGCACGATATTGGGAGGCGTACCTAGCGCCAATCGACATTCTTCTCGAGTCATCCCGGCGCGAACACGTGAGCGAACAATAAGCTGCCAAACATCATCTTTGATTTCAGGATATGCCTTACGTGGATTCTCGAATGCAAAGAGTGTATCGAAATTACGAGTGGCTGCTCGACTATTGCCAATACTCATATACACCATACAATTGCGAGTTGAGTCAACGGCAGCTGCGGTCGCTATCGGATCAATTGGCGTAAAGTACACGGCTGCCGGGAAATTTTCATCTCCGACAGATACACTATCAATCCGAACTTCGACATGGCGCATCCCTTGAAGTGCTTGTCTTGTCGTAGTCGAGTACCACGCCGACGTCCGCACATAATAGCTATTGCCACGCAATGTCGAGTCGATACACGATACCACATCTAAGTCTACCGCAAAAGGTATCTGTAGTTCATGTATCGTATCAAGTCGTTCAAGGCTTATATCAGGGCGATAATAAAGACGACGACCATCATCGCTTCGAAATGTTATCTCGACATTATCTCCCGTCAGCCCAATTGCCGGAGCCGTTCGCTCATAGTAGATAGTATGTCCGGCTAGATTGTCGGTACGATCGGATGCAGAGGTGAATATAAGCGAGATTCTGTCGTTGGTTACCTTGTATGCGCGTCCTGCTTGCCAATCTGCCGGTTTGACAGGCTGAATATCGGCAAGGTACATTTGCTCTAACGTCGTACCGGTTGCTTGATTGCGACGCACGTCCGAATCATTGATACGAGGAGTACTTTCAACGCCCGTAAAGCACCCTCCGACACTCAGCGAGAGTGCCACGAGGATGCATGTCGATACGGTACGAGTTATTTTCTTCATTCTGCAGTATCGGGAGTGATTCCGAGGTTGTAGAAGATAAATGAATAGATGTCGGCATACTCGTCGACAACTTTTGCAACAGGCTTACCGGCTCCGTGTCCTGCCTTGCTATCAATACGGATAAGTTTGGGTGCATCACCTGTATTGGCAGCCTGAAGAGTCGCTGCATATTTGAACGAGTGCGCCGGGACTACACGGTCGTCGTGGTCGGCTGTCGTAACCATAATTGCAGGATAAGGTGTGCCATCATTACTAATATTGTGGATCGGAGAATAACCAAGAAGGTATTCTGCCATTTCTTGACTTTCGTCGGCTGTACCATAATCGGAAGCCCAATTCCATCCAATAGTAAAAAGGTGATAACGCATCATATCCATCACACCAACACGGGGTATAGCCACTTTGAAAAGATCGGGGCGTAGGTTGACGGTTGCACCCACGAGGAGTCCACCATTACTACCTCCCTCGATGGTAAGAAGTTCGGGCTTCGACCAACCTTCGTTAATCATATACTCAGCAGCTGCGATAAAGTCATTAAAGACGTTGAGTTTCTGTTGCTTTGTGCCGGCGAGATGCCATGCTTCGCCATATTCAGCTCCTCCTCGAAGATTTGCCTGAGCATAGATACCTCCGTTTTCAAGCCAAAGTAGACGATTGGGGTTAAACGATGGATTGAGGGTAATATTGAAGCCTCCGTAACCATAGAGGTAGACAGGATTCTTGCCATCTTTTTTAGTGTCTTTATGGCGAACTGTAAACATCGGCACACGAGTTCCGTCAGCTGAAGTGTAGAACACCTGTTCGGTGATATAATCTTCTGGATTGAATTTCTGTATTTCAGTCGACTTAAAGAGTTTGCTTTCACCCGTAGCTAGGTCGTAGCTGTAGACTGCCGAAGGATAAACAAACGATGAGAATGAATAAAACACTGCATCGTGCGAACGACTCGATGTAAAACCTACAGTACCATAGGTTGGCATTTCGATTTCTCGGATACATTTACCTGAGAGGTCGTAGAGGTAAGCGTGGTTCGATGCATCACGGTCAAATACGGCAATAAGGTGGTCCTTCCCGGCAAACTGCACAGACGTGAGCACACCTCCATCCGGGTCTTCGGGAATGATTTCAACCCAATTCTTGCGAGCAGGACGTGCCGGATCAACAACGACGAATCGATTGCGAGGTGCATCTACGGAAGTAAACATATAGATTTTACCATCGAACATATCAATTATGTCGTTAGCATAGTCTTGTGAAGATTCGATAGTAATCCACTTATTAGAATTCTTGCGGAGGTCTTTGTAGAACACAGAATTACCAATACCAGCACCGGAACCGTATATTGCCATTGCACTCTCATCGTTGGCAACACCTGCGCTATGGAAGTGCAAGGGCTCATTCTTATTCTCATAGACAAGCACATCGGCAGTCTGAGAAGTGCCAAGTTTGTGGAAATAAACTTTGTGATATTCGTTTGCATTGCTAAACTCCTTACCTGCTTCGGGTGCATCATACGCACTATAATAGAAGCCGTCGCCTTGCCACTGCGCACCGGTAAATTTAGCCCATTCGATATGATCGGAGAGCAATTCTTTCGTTGCAGTATTCATTACATAGATTTCCGACCAGTCTGAACCTGAACGCGAGATAGTATATGCAGTGTATTTACCGTCATTACTAATGTAAAGACCGGTAAGAGCTACAGTTCCATCATCTGACAGTGCATTAGGATCAAGGAATACTTCACCTTCGCCATCGGGAGTATCTGCACGATAGATGATAGCTTGGTTGTGCTGACCATCATTTGCCGACCAATAGAATTTACCATCTTCACCTTTCCAAGGGGTGCCCTGACGACTATATCGATTGAGTTGGTCAAGACGATTGTGGAGCGCTTTACGATATGGAATATGCGATAAATACTCTTGTGTAACTGCATTTTCAGCCTTAACCCAATCGAGAGTAGCTGCCGCGGTGTCGTTTTCAAGAGGACGATAGAAGTCGTTCACTTTGATACCGTATACCTCGTAAATAGTACTATCACAAGGAGCAACGGGATATTCGAGCTTAGCCTGCTGATTAGCACAGGAGCCTAAGAGTATAGCCATTGATAATAGTGGAATTTTTTTCATAAATCTAACTCTTAATTATTTCTCAGCGTAGGTATGTACGTCGAGCTGTGGGAATGGGAAACTGATGCCTGCCTTGGGAAGTTCGTTATAGAAACGTTCATTCAAGCCATAGAATACTCCCCAATAGTCACATGAGCGAGTCCATGCTCGTACAGTAAGATCGATACTACTTGCGCCGAGATTCGAAAGATTGACAGTCGGAGTGCAGTCGGAAGGTCCGGCAACAAAAGCCGAAGTCGAAGGGAGGTTAATATCCGGACGAGACAATTTTTTACGACTGAAGAAGCCACGATTTTCTTCGTCGGGTTCTTTTGCAGCTTCAGCCTTCTCCTTCTGCTGCTGAGCACGAGCAGCACGATCATCTTCGATATATTTTTTGACAATACGATCGTCAGATGCAATGATTTCAAGGATTTTTTCGCGCGCTACCTGCACGTCATCGCCATAGCTTATACTGATAGTCCAATCAACACGACGATAATCTTCGCGCGATGCATTGTTAATCGAGCCGGTCGAAAGACCTCCGTTAGGAATGATAATGGCTTTATTATCGCCTGTAGTGAGGATTGTATGGAAGATCTGAATTTCACGAACAGTACCTGAAAATCCTTGCGCTTCAATAAAGTCGCCGATTTTATAAGGTTTAAGTAGGAGGATAAGCACACCACCGGCAAAATTCTGGAGAGTACCGCTCAATGCCATACCAATGGCAACGCCGGCAGATGCGAAGATTGCGATGAACGATGATGTCTCAACTCCTAAGATGCCTATCACTGTAACGATGAGGATGAAATATAACACGATCCGCACCATACTCAGCACAAAGGTTGCAAGTGAGCGATCGAGTTGTCGCTTCATAAAGATACTATTAACTAAGCGATAGAGTTTATTGATAATCAATCGACCAATATAGAAGACCACAACGGCAATTGCCAAATTAATGGCAAACGATACCATCGTGCTTACCAGTTTATTAATTAACTCATCTAGGGGAAGTGAACGAAGCATCGATGCACTCTCAGCAAACGATGCAACCGAATCGGCCGCTGCCGCCTGGTCGGGAATTTGAAGTAAGGTCATAGTTTTTGATTATTAAGGGGAAGGTATGAAGCAACTTCGTCATACCACGAAAGAGTGTTATAGTTTTTATTGGTTATATCATCTGCTGTACGAAGAATATATGTCGAAAGTCCATGGTGTTTACTGAGTGAAAGAGCATTCCAAAGTAACGGAGTCTCCGCTTTATAAAGCACAACTTCGAAAAATGCAGTATCGAAATCATTAAATAGCAATTCAGCACCTTCAAAACGAACATTACCATCATCGTCATAGCAAAGCGCTCTCACATAATCATAGAAATCAAAATAAACACACTGCTTGATACTCGTATATGTAAAACGTTGAGGAATATACCCCTCAGGAAATGTCGTAGTTACATTTTCATATATCGCTTTGGTTGCTTCGGCTAACTTATCGAGTGCAGCGGTATTGATTACAGCCATTGTATTCGTTCGATTTTCACCTACCTGAGCGTTGTAGTACTCGTATGTATTTCGCGCCGCTGTGATAAGGTCTGCCTCACCGTCGGCGAATAGTGGTTCGAGGTTCAAGTGATAAGGCATACCACAGATGTGCAATTCGGTAGCACTACCTACGATATAAGGAGTAACGTTTCGAAGTTGATATACCGTCTCAATCGACGCCATATAGCAGCAATCGAAATATACAAAACTAAAATTCTGTCCATCTAGGACATTTGCGAGTGTGGTAACATTCATTTTCTTTGCACTACCCTCATAGCCAAATGTGCGCGACTTCTCATCGTAGACATCTTCGATGCCATCTTGAAACCAACCATCGCCATGACTCCAAAGGACAATACCATAATCGTCTGCCGGGGCAATCGTCTTCGTATCCTTGATTACTTGAAGCATTCGAGTGCTCGACACCGACAAATCGCTTCTATCGTAAATCAAAAGCGTATCAACTACATTTTTCTTAATTTCAAGCAACATCGGATTAGCATACGGCCCTGCATTGTATACCAGCAGACGTCCGTTTTTGCCAATTTTACCAGCATTTGCACCTTGACACATTTCTTCTATGTCATCTTCATTATAACTCGAGGTGCCTAGATTATTATTAGCTACTTGATATACCAAAATTGTACGTGCGGCAACTGTCGGTTGAGGTTCCGGCTTTGGTTCATCGCTGTCGCACGAAGCCATGACGGCAAGAAAAACAACGGGTAATATGCGATAAAAGAATCGTATCATTGTGTTAATTTTGACATTAGCTACAAAATTAAGAATAAACCACGATATGACAAAATTAAATTTTATTCTTCAGGACAAACTGCGAAAAGGTTCTTTAAAAAATTTCGCGCCACTTTATTTTGCATTTATATTTGCATAATCACGAAATTTTTCAGTAATTTTGTGGTCGAACAATGCCGCGATAGCGGGCATTAACAAAAACAAAAGGAATAAACCTCATAATAAATACACAATACTATGTCTAAAGTTACAGTAGTGGGCGCCGGCAACGTAGGCGCAACCTGTGCAAATGTTCTCGTTACTACTCAGGTAGCAGACGAAGTAGTTCTCCTCGACATCAAAGAAGGAGTATCAGAAGGTAAGGCAATGGATATTATGCAGACCGCAAACATCCTCGGTCTCAATAGCCGCCTCACCGGTGTTACTAACGACTATGCAGCAACCGCCGGTTCTGACGTTGTAGTTATCACTTCAGGTATTCCCCGTAAACCCGGTATGACCCGCGAAGAACTTATCGGTGTAAACGCCGGTATCGTTCGTTCGGTAACCGAAAATATCCTTGCTCACTCACCCAACGCAATCATCGTATGCGTGAGCAACCCCATGGACACCATGACCTACCTCATCCACCGCGAAACCAAACTTCCCCGCAATCGCGTAATCGGTATGGGTGGTGCTCTCGACAGCGCTCGCTTCAAATATTTCCTCAGCCAGGCTCTCGGTGCTAACGCTAACGAAGTTGAAGGCATCGTAATCGGTGGCCACGGCGACACAACAATGATTCCCTTGAAGCGCTATGCAGCTCACCGCGGTCTCCCCGTTTCAGAACTCCTCCCCGCAGAAGTTCTCGATAAGGTAGTAGCTGACACTATGGTTGGCGGTGCTACCCTCACCAAACTCCTCGGCACATCTGCATGGTATGCTCCCGGTGCTGCAGCTGCACAGGTTGTTGCTGCTGTTCTCGGCGACCAGAAGCGCATGATTACCTGCTCGGCTCTTCTCGAAGGCGAATACGGTGAAAAAGACCTTTGCATCGGTGTTCCTTGTATCCTCGGCCGTAACGGTATCGAAAAAATCGTTGAATTCGACCTCAACGAAGAAGAAAAAGCACTCTTCGCTGCAAGCGCTGCCGCTGTTCACAAAACCAACGCAGCTCTCAACTAATCTATAAGCGAAAGCGTTAATTATTACGACCGCTGGAAACATTCTCCGGCGGTCGTTATTCAATTAACACAAGCCCATTTGAGATGAATAAAATTGTCCTAACATTCTGTGCTGCACTAGCAATTTCAGTTTCTTCGTGTACTACGAAAAATTCGTCAACCGCAGAAGAAACATCAGCAACGCCAACGTCCGAATCAGCTCTCGTAGCACCGATTGACTCCACCGGTACCGTTATAGAGCTTGCCGACAAATCACTCATTGCGCCAGATATGTCAGTTGCACAACTCACGATACTCGACTTCAACGCTACATGGTGCGGACCATGTCAACAATTGGCACCCGTGCTTAGCGACCTTGCAAAGAAATATCAAGGACAAGTAACATTTATCTCAATCGACGTCGACCGTTATCCTACACTTTTCGAGACGTTCAAGGTCGGTCCGTATATTCCAGCCGTTGTGATATTTCGTCCTGATGGCCAACAAGTGAAATACACCAGCACACGCGAACTACTCCCCTTTGAATCGTTCGACACAATCATCCAAAACAATCTCAAATGACTGTAGATACACTCATATCTCGAGCCAAAGAGCGCCTTGGCATTAGTGCACTCACGCCGATGCAGACCGAAATGTCGCGCCGAAAGATGCCGGCACGAATGCGCCTGACAGCACCTACCGGTAGCGGTAAAACCCTCGCATTTGCATTGGCATTTCTACGTTCGTTCAAAGCCGACAATGATGACATCAAAGGCGTTGTACTTGTGCCTACTCGCGAACTAGCGCTTCAGGTATATGAGGTATTACGATCTCTTTCGACTCCCGATTTACGCGTTGTAGCCCTCTATGGAGGCCATAATATGGAGACGGAAGTCAACAGTCTCGGAGGTAAGCCCGACATTGTAGTGGCTACACCCGGTCGCCTACTCGACCACCTACGTCGCGGTAGTGTTTCGGTATTTGCAACCCGTTCACTAGTTCTCGATGAATACGATAAATCGCTCGAACTCGGTTTTTTAGCAGATATGCGTGCAATAGCCGGTCGAATGAAAAATCTTAAAACACTCATCCTCACCTCTGCAACCGAGTTGACCGATATGCCCGACTTCTTGGGTACAGCTCCTATCACACACCTCGACTACTCCGCATCGACCGAAGAAACAAGCGGAGAAGTGGATTTCTTACGTGTAGATAGTCCGAGCGCCGATAAACTCGAAATCCTCGACACTCTTCTCCACGACCTAAGCAGCGGTCGCTCGATAGTTTTTGTCAACCATCGCGACGCAGCCGAACGCGTATTCAAGCACCTAAAAAGTCGCGGTTATCCATGCGGACTCTACCACGGAGGCCTAGAACAAGACCTTCGAGAACGCGCTCTCATCCTTTTTGCCAACGGAAGCACTCCGGTACTCGTTTCGACCGACTTGGCATCGCGCGGGCTCGATATTGATGGAATAGAAGCCGTAGTACACTATCATTTGCCCGTATCCGAGCAGGCGATGGTACACCGCAACGGACGTACCGGACGTATGGGCGCCTCTGGACGAGCCTTTGCTATCATATCAGATAGCGACAAAGTACCAGATTTCTTCCCTGCGCTCGACCAATATTGGCCCGAAGGAACTGCCGAAATACGCCCCTCGTCATGGGCGACACTTCACTTCAATGCCGGTAAAAAAGAGAAAATTTCACGCGGCGACATAGCCGGGTTCTTAATGCAGAAAGGTAACCTCGGTCGCACAGAAGTCGGTCGTATCGATGTTAAAGATCACCAGGCATACGTTGCAGTTCCCGCAGATAAAGCACGAGCAACTGTTTCAGCCGTAGCTCCATATAAAATCAAAAATACACGAGTTCGCGTCACTCAGTTGAAGTAGCTATAAAATGTGAAAATAAAGACTATCATATCGACAACCTTAAGAGCAATTACATACACCGTGCTTGCTCCCATGTTGCTTGCGCTCGGTGTGATAGTTATGCTTTATTCGCCATGGGTGCAAAACCTGGTTCGCGAAGCTATTGTAGATCGATTTAACGGCACAGATACTCCGATTGAATTGTCGCTTGAATCATTCCGTCTTCGCTTTCCGCTCACTATCGAAGCCGACGGCGTGGCAATGCTCCAGTCCGGAGATACTATAATGGCAGCTCAAGTGATTAACGCCAATCTGTCGCTAATTCCGTTACTTTGGGGAACAATTTCAATAGATGAGGTGCGTCTCTGCGATGCTCATTATCGGATGGGAAGCCCCGACTCAACTATGTATCTCCACGTTGTTGCAGATAGCATAGGCATAGCTCCGGCGAAAATTAAACTATCTAAGATGGCTATCAGTCTCGACGAAGCAGCCATCAGTGGTGCTCGTATGGCGTTGACTCTCAACCCCGACACAACTACGCCTACCCCTCCGGCTCCACCGACAAAGATGAGTTTCAAAATCGGACGATTGCATCTCAACGATTTCAGCTATACGATGCGAATGATGCCCACGATCGACACCCTAAGCACTCATATTGCGGCAGCGGTACTCGACGGTGGCGACATCGACCTCTTCTCTCAAAATATCCATCTAAAAGCGCTGTATGGCAGCGGGCTTGATGCAGTATATCTCGCGCCCGACTCAACCTCTATCGCAAATTTTGGCAGTTCTACCGAATCAAAAGTCAACGATACCATCCCAGCCGCTTCGCCGTGGATTATCGAAATAGATAGCATTGCCTTTGCCAAATCTCACGCACTATACACCACATCTGGCATCATTCCGTCTCCCGGACTTGACTTCGGATATATCGAAGTTGATAGCGTAGACTTACGCATCCGCGATTTCTATAACTGCCAAAGTATTATTCGACTTCCGCTAAGCATTCGCGGCACAGAGCGCTGCGGAGTTGCATTAGCTATCGATGGACAACTCGACCTTGACGAAAAATCTCTAACATTCAGCAATGGAAAACTCAGCATGAATGGCGGAACTACGGCAGCATTTGAAGGAATTCTCGGTATGGGAGATATGGCATCAGACCCGACATTGCCACTACGATTAAACCTTGATGGAGCATTTGCGCCCGAAGACCTCGAAAAGATATTTCCGGCATTTAAAGCGTATCTTTCGGCAATTCCATCGGCAGAAGATGTCGTTCTTACAGCAGACCTCAATGGAACTACCGGACGATTGGATATCAACGAACTATCGTTGCAGCTGAATCGTTGTATCAACCTAGATGGCAAAGGATATATTGAAAACTTCATGACTCCAAATAGCCTCGCCGGTAATATCTCCGTACGCGGAAATATCATCAATGTCAACCCGCTCAAAAACGCTATTCTCGAACCGGGTACGGCTGAAATGCTCACGATACCGCCGATGACTCTAAATGGCAATGTAACAATGCGCTATGGAGCTGCCGTGGGCCGTTTGACTGCAAAAACCGCAGCAGGCGATATTCGTCTCGATGGTAAATGGAATGGAAATTCAGAAAGCTACTTAGCCGATATCTCAACCAAATCATTTCCAATCAGCGCATTTATGCCTTCGCTTGGACTTGGTAACATAACATCTAATATCCACGCCGACGGTTCGGGCTACGACCCATTTGATGCTTCGACAACTATAAATGCTAATGCAAATATTGCATCTATATTCTACCAAAATAAGGAGCTTAATGATATAACTGCAAATCTGAATCTAGCAAATGGACAAGCATATCTATCGGCAGAATCGCCCAACCTTGATGCCGATTTAGGCTTCAATGCCTCGGGGAATCTTGATGGCGATCTTTACACATGGAATCTTAACCTCGATGGGCGTCATATAGACCTCTACACACTCGGATTTGCCACAGAGGCATCGTCGGTTGAACTTAATGCAACAGCGAATGCAACAGTATCATCAGACTTCAAAAACATCGATGCACAAATTGGCCTAATCGACCTTTACTTCAAACAGTTGAGTGGAACGATCGGTTTTAATGATGTCGACCTAGCCCTAAAGGCGACAGATAGTCTCACGACTGTAGACCTTAAAAATCGCGACCTTACCGCCACATTTCGCTCCCCGTCGAACCTAGACTCGCTCATTACACAATTTAGCAAAGTATCCGACTTGCTAACAACACAAATCGACTCGTATTTGCTCGACATCGACACTCTCGGACGCACACTCCCCCACTTCACGCTAGATATTCGCGGAGGTCATTCCAATCTTGTCAACGATATTCTCTATCCGTCGAATATGTCGATTCGGTCATTTGAATTGACCGCCGATAACGATAGTACACTCTTGATTGATGGTATTATTCGACGATTTGATACAGGTTCAATGGTGCTCGATACAATCACAATTGATGGGAAAAAGCATGGCGATCATTTACACTTTGGCGCTACCCTCACGAATCGTCCCGGCAACCTTGAACAATGGCACAAGGTGGTGATGAATGGTACCGTTGAAGGCAATGAAGCACATATCGGACTCCACCAAGAGAATATCAAAGGCGATACCGGATATCAATTCGGTATCTCAGCCAAAGCACTTCTACCGGATTCGACTATTATCGTCAACGTTAAGCCTCATAAGCCAATTATCGGTTATCAGCAATGGATAGTCAACGAGGATAACTTTCTGTCGATGCGTCTAAGCGACCATCACATCGATGCAAACCTGCACATGACAGGCGGAAATAGCTCGCTTGACATTTACAAAGAACTCACCCCCGGTGTAATTGCCGAAGTCGACAGCACCGGCTTCCACAGCTATGAAGATTTAGTTGTACGCTTGGCAAACATACACATTTCAGATTGGATATCGTTTAACCCCTTTGCACCACCGGTCAAAGGAGACGTAAATGCCGATATGCGCATCAATCGATGGAGTGGTAAGCTAATCGGTAAAGGCGAAGTAGGTATTTCGAACTTTATTTACGGAAAAGAACATGTAGCCGACTTCAAGAGTATTTTCGACGTTTCGGCATCAAAATCAGGAGCAATCAATGCCACAGCCGATTTGATGGTCAACGGAGTAAAGACAATCAGTATTGCCGGCGCGCTCAACGATAGTACATCAACTTCACCACTTAATCTCGATATGGACATGATTCATTTTCCGCTTTCGGCGGCAAATCCATTCATGCCCCAAGGTAGTGCCAAGCTAAATGGTATGCTCAACGGCAAAATGAGCATATCGGGGACAGAGGCAAAACCGGTAATCAACGGCACATTAGACTTCGACTCAACCGCTGTAACACTAGCGCTCACCGGTACACCATACCGATTTAGCGAAAGCCCTATTGTGATAGAAAACAGCGTGATACGCCTTGACAAATTTACAATCAACAGCTGCAACGATAATCCGCTCTACATGGATGGCACGGTAGATATATCCGACTTAACAAATTACCGAGTTAATGTCGACCTAAATGCCGATAACATGATGATAGTCAATAGTAATAAAGCACCTAAGGGGGCCGATGTATATGGTAAAGCATACGTAAGCCTCGACGCCAATGTACATGGGAACGCATCCTTAATGGCGGTCAATGCTGACTTGCGATTGCTCTCATCAACGAACGTTACATACGTAATACCGGATGCAACGACGGCGCTTACCAATCAATCGAATGAAGATATGGTGAAATTTGTCAACTTCACCGATACATTGCTTGTTGCCAAGCCAGATACAATAGCTAACAACGAAATGGCCATGATTCTCGATGCGACACTATCGATAGAGGATGGCTCGCTTATCAATGTCAACTTGTCGCCCGACGGCAAGAATAGGGCAAGTATTCAGAGTAACGGAACTCTTTCATTTGCAATGACTCCTCTAGATGAAGGTCGCTTATCAGGGCGTCTAAATATCGATAATGGCTATGTGCGCTACACTCCGCCATTTATGTCAGAGAAGCACTTCGACTTCGATGAGGGTAGCTATGTGCTATTCAACGGCGAAATGATGAATCCGACACTTAACATCTCGGCTTCCGACCAAGTAAAAGCAACCGTATCACAAGGCGAGCATAATTCTCGGCCGGTCAATTTCGATATAACACTAGGTATAACCGGAACACTCGACCGTATGGATGTCGCCTTCGATCTCTCGACGAACGATGATATCACCATAGCCAACGAACTAGAAACGATGTCGAAAGAGCAGCGAGCAAATCAAGCCATGAACTTGCTACTATATAATATGTACACCGGTCATAGTTCAATTGGCGACACCTCGCTCGGAGGAAATGCACTTTTCTCATTCCTCGAATCTCAAATTAACTCATGGGCAGCAAATAATATCAAAGGGGTCGATATATCGTTCGGTATCGACCAATACGATAGTAGTGCCGATGGCAGCCACTCGTCGTCGATGAGTTACTCGTACCAGGTATCCAAGTCGCTATTTAACGACCGTTTCAAAATCGTAGTTGGCGGTAATTACAGCACCGATGCAGATGCAGACGAAAACTTCTCGCAAAACCTAATCAACGACATATCATTTGAGTACTACCTGAATAATCAGCGCACAATGTCGCTTCGACTATTCCGTCATACCGGATATGAGAGTATTCTCGAAGGAGAAATAACGCAAACCGGAGTCGGCTTTGTATATCGTCGCAAGATACGTCGTTTTGGTGATATGTTCTTATCACCAAAGCAGGTAAGAGCCCGCGAATTACGCGAAGCTATACGACGAGCAGAAGAACCTACCACTCAACTCAAAACAGCCGAATAATGAGCACCCGACCAGACATACTAACTCGATTTACAGCACTTTTGGTAATAGCAATAGCGCTGCTCTGCTCATGCTCAACAACACGCAAAATACCAACAGACGACTACCTATATACCGGTATCAAGACAATAGAAGTGTCGCGAAGTGATAGTGGTAAGATATCGCCGGAACTCAAGTCGCAAATCACAGCGACAGTTGATGTAGCACCCAATAATTATTGGTCGCTACTCGGTATTCGACACCCCTTTCCTATCGGCTTGTGGGCGTACAACAATTGGCCTAATCCTCCATCAGGTTTCCGCCACTGGCTCTACGAGAAGTTTGTAGAAGAACCCGTACTAGTGTCTGATGTGCGTCCCGAAGTACGCACTCATATGATTGAGCAACTACTCGACAATAATGGCTACTTCCGAGGGACCGCATCATACGAGCTTATCAAAGGAAAGAATCCCAAGAAGGCTCAAATTAAATACAATATCAGCCCCGGCCCGTCATACCATATCGATTCGATTTATCTCCTCCCCGACACCTGCAAACTGCTTGGATTGATCGATTCACTCGCCCTAGCCGACAGCTATTTCCGCCATCCCCAACCACAATTTAGCACAGACTCGCTCTCCGTAGCACGTACCCGAATCGCAAACCAATTGCGTAATCGCGGCTACTACTATTTCCGTCCGGAATTCATCGAATATCTAGCCGATAGCGTACAAACATCAGGCAAAATAGCTCTAAAAATACAACTTGCCAACACCGCCTCCGAATATGCACTCCAGGAGTATACTACCGGAGATGTAACAATACGCATCGAGCGCAACCAAGGCGGCGGAGTACCCGATACAATCGCACTTACGCGTAGCACACTCATACAGATGATGCCATCGAAATTACGCCAGCAATCAATCGACGAATGTATCCTATTTCGTCAAGGTCGTCCATTTTCGGTGCGGACCCTCAATCGTACGCAAACAAACCTTTCGCGTCTCGGTATTTTCAATACAATCAATATCGAAGCAATGCCAGATACCAGTGATCTTGCATCTCGTCGTCTAAACGTCAATATCAATTGTCGTTTCGATACACCGCTAGAAACATCGCTAGAAGTTAATGCCTCGTCAAAGTCGAATAGCTACATAGGGCCCGGCCTCACATTCGGGGTAACACATAAAAATATATTTGGCGGAGGAGAACAGCTATCCGTGAAATTGACAGGCGCATACGAGTGGCAGACCGGAAGCGGACATAATTCTGTTTTCAATTCATACGAAGCCGGAATTACGGGATCACTAGCATTTCCGCGTATGCTAGCCCCGAAATTTATACCACGTAGCCACTATCAACTCAATTGGACACGATTCCAAATAAACGCCGACCTACTCAACCGACCACACTATTTTAAATTGGCACAATTCAACGCGTCGGTCAATTACGATTGGCGAGTCCGCCGATATGTACAGAATACCTTCACCCCATTTAAGTTGACATACACCAACTTAATGCAAACGACAGCCGAATTCGACTCCATCATGATAGCAAATCCGGCAGTAGCGCAAAGTTTTAAGAGCCAATTCATACCTCAGATGATATATAACTACGTGTACGACCGACAAATTGACCGCAACAATGCTATAAATTGGCAATTCTCTATCCAAGAGGCCGGTAATATCTTCTGGGGAATCTACGAAGCGTGTGGTAAAAAGGGAGAAAAAGACCTTTTCGGTACACCATTCTCACAGTTTATCAAAGGCTCGGCACAATTAGTGTGGACACGCCGTCTTGCAGAAGGACACAATCTAGTGAGCCGAGTAGCAGTCGGAGCAGCCCACGCATACGGTAATTCATCACAAGTACCCTACTCCGAACAATTCTGGGTTGGAGGAGCCAACTCGATACGAGCATTCACAGTTCGTTCAATCGGCCCCGGAAGCTATCGAGCACCCGAAGGACAAGAAGAAGACTATTTCGACCGCACTGGCACATTTAAATTTGAAGCAAATGTGGAATACCGCTTTCCTTTAATGGGTATTATCCATGGAGCATTATTTGTCGATGCCGGCAACGTATGGCTCTTAAAAGATGACCCCATGCGTCCCGGCGGAACACTCCGCGCCGGTTCATTCTTACGCGACCTCGCTTTAGGTACCGGTATAGGGATCCGAGCCGATATTAGTATGCTCGTTATCCGAGGAGACCTCGGTATAGGTATTCATGCGCCATACGAAACAGGTCGTTCAGGATACTACAACATGAAATCGTTTGGCAACTCTCTTGCCTTCCACCTCGCCATCGGCTACCCATTCTAGATAAGCTGTATGAGCGTCGTATGATTGCACGTTTACGAGATCACAAATTTTCCAAAATGTCAATGTACTCTTGCTGCCGATTTGGCTGTTAACCGCGGGGGCAGCTGCCGCTTGGGGGAGTACGGCTTCGCCGTACTCGTTTAGAAGTTTAGGGTTTAGGAGTTTATTGGGAGGCGGGGATTCTTCCTCTTCTTCTGCGGGGGCGAGATAAACTACGTCGATGTATTCGAGTACTTCTTGCTTTTTCTTCTCGAAATACGGAACGCGGTACGCCGGTGGGATGTAAAGACACGTATCGGGGTCGGTGTGGATGATAAAAGCAGCGTTCTGGGCGG
>CAZYYV010000045.1:0-20424 GCA_964651295.1 uncultured Bacteroides sp. | reverse complement strand
GGGTAGCACCTCTGACCTGCCCGTAATGCGCAAAGCCGCCGACTTCCTCGAGCAGATGCAAATCCCCTTCGAGATGCATGCGCTAAGCGCTCACCGCACACCTGCGGCTGTCGAACGCTTCGCCACCGGAGCTGCAGAACGCGGTGTAAAAGTAATCATCGCCGCAGCCGGTATGGCTGCCGCCCTCCCCGGCGTTATATCTGCACTCACTCCCCTTCCTGTAATCGGCGTACCTATCGCATCGACTCTTGATGGTATTGATGCACTTTATTCAATCGTACAGATGCCTCCGGGTATTCCCACTGCAACTGTAGGTATCAATGCAGCACTTAATGCAGCAGTTCTCGCAGTACGTATTCTTTCGCTCAGTGATGCCGACATCGCCGCTCGCTATGCCGACTACTGCTCGACCTTATCGGCAAAAGTAGAAAAAGCCGATGCAGACCTTGCTGCCATCAACGATTACAAATTCAAAACAAACACCCTCTACTAAGATGGAAAACCACGCTGCCGACCTTCGTCGCCATGTAAATACCGCCATGGTAGCCGATGTAGCCATCGGAGCTCCCAACCCCGTAGTGATACAGTCGATGACTACGACTTCGACACTCGACACCACCGCTTCGGCAAAACAAGTTGCATCGATAGCAACTGCCGGCGCTCGTTTGGTACGTCTCACAGCTCAAGGTGTAAGCCATGCTGCCAACCTTGCCAACATCAAGGCTGAATTGGTAGCGATGGGCTGCAACGTACCTTTAGTTGCCGATATTCACTTCAACCCTGCAGCCGCCTTCGAAGCTGCATTGCACGTCGAAAAAGTACGCATCAATCCGGGCAATTTCTTCGACCCAGGTCGTACATTCCGCAAAATGGAATTTACCGACGATGAATATGCAGCCGAAATGGATAAAATCCGTCAAAAATTCGTACCATTCCTCAATCTTTGCCGCGAACACAATACCGCAATCCGCATAGGTGTGAATCACGGTTCGCTCAGCGACCGCATAATGAGCCGCTATGGCGATGGAGCAGAAGGTATGGTCGAATCTGCCCTTGAATTCTTACGGATTTGTCGCGACGAACAATTCGACAATGTGGTAGTATCTATCAAAGCCTCCGATGTGCCTGTTATGACCGACACCGTCCGTTTGCTCGTTGAGCGGATGGATGCCGAAGGGATGGCATTTCCACTTCATCTCGGTGTTACCGAAGCCGGAAATGCCCTTGAAGGACGTATTAAATCTGCTGTTGGTATCGGCTCACTCCTTAGCGACGGCATAGGCGACACTATACGCGTATCGCTCAGTGAAGCTCCCGAAAACGAGGTACCCGTAGCTCGTCAGATTATCGACCACTGCATGGCGAATCTCGCAGCAAACGGCACTCCTAATCGGAGTCGTTCGACCGGTCGTCGCACATCAAAAACATCAGCATCCGGAATCGGCGGACTCAACACCACCGTCATTTACGGCGATAGTATCGATGACGCTATACTTAGAGCCGACAACGATGTTGTCGTTGTCGAAGTTTCTAGCACTAACCGTCTGCAACAAGTACGTACTGCTGCGGAAAAAGCCGGAAACCGACCGGTAGTAGCTATCCTCTGCTATCCTGAAATCACCGATAAAGACAGCCTCATCGTTGCTGCATCGGTCGACCTTGGATCGCTTCTCCTTGCAGGATATCAAGACGGAATTGGCATTAAATCGCCCCTTCTTAGCAAAGCCGAAGCTGCCGATTTATGTCGGAAAATACTTCAAGCAGCCGGATTAGCTCGATTCCAAGCAGAGATTGTGGCATGTCCCGGCTGTGGTCGTACGCTCTTCGCACTCCCCGAAGTACTCGAACGCGTCAAAGCAGCTTGCTTACATCTCAAACACCTCAAAATCGCCGTCATGGGTTGCATCGTCAATGGTCCTGGCGAAATGGCAGGAGCCGACTACGGATATGTCGGAGCAGCAGCCGGAAATGTAAGCATCTATCGCGGTACCGAGTGCATCCGTAAAAATATCCCCCAACATGAAGCACTCAACGAACTAATCGCCCTTATAAAAGCCGACGGACAGTGGGTAGAAAAAGGAGACAATAGTGAAGCTTAACGGACCTCAAATACATACACTATCAAGCGGACTTCGCTTGGTACACATACAACAACGTTCTTCGGGCGCCGGCATCTTCGGCATAGCCGTCCGTGCCGGTAGCGCTGACGAACGTGCCAATGAACAAGGGTTGGCTCACTTCGTAGAACACACCATTTTTAAGGGCTCTCAAAAACGCTCATCTTGGCACATCATCAACCGAATGGAAGCTGTTGGAGGCGAGCTGAATGCCTATACGACAAAGGAAGAAACTGTTGTTTATAGCATCTTCCCATCGGGCAACGCACCAAGAGCGATCGAACTAATCGCTGACTTGGCGCTTAATTCGAGATTCCCGGAAAAAGAATTGGCGAAAGAGCGCGAAGTGGTAATCGATGAAATATATTCGTATCGCGACACGCCATCAGAGGCTATCTATGATGATTTCGAAGAGCTAGCTCTTGCTGGGACTCCTTTGGCTCACAATATTTTAGGCTCGCCTGAAAGTGTTCGCATTCTCGGCACAGATGATTGTCGTGGATTTTTGGAACGAAATTACCGCTCGAACAACATTGTTGCATTCTATAGTGGACCTCAATCACTTAACCAAATCGCAACCCATGTCGAACGCTATTTTGCCAACCTTCCTCAGGGTGTAAAAGAAAGCGTTATTGCCAATTACTCAATCGACACACCACACTTCGAACACACTGAGACTCTTGACATCCATCAAGCCCACGCTATCGTAGGCGCATCTGTCGATGGGTTATATTCGCCCCGTCGCCATGCGGTATCATTGTTTAGCAATATTATTGGCGGCCCCGGTATGAATTCGCTCCTCAATGTCGAATTACGCGAACGTCGAGGACTCGTCTATACCGTCGAAGCATCGACAGCAATATTCAGCACAGGCGGTCTTTTGACCGTGTACTTCGGATGCGATACCGAAGATGTCGACCAATGCCTCGACTTGACACACAAAGTGTTTGCCGATATAGCCAACGGTAGAATCACCACTCAACGACTTGAACGCGCCAAGAAGCAATATCTCGGTCAACTAGCAATTGCTTCAGAAAATCGCGAAAACTGCATTATGGCTGCAGCACGGTCGGTGCTATTCCGAAATGAAGCACATTCATACAAATACATTGCCGACGAAATCGCCAAGATTTCCTATGATGAAATCATAGCACTCGGTGCCGCAATGCGCGATGCATCAACCTTGTTATTCATTCCTCAGACGAAATGAAACGTATCCTTATAGTCGCTTGTGCAGTAGTTATTATCTGCATATCTTCATGCACAGACAGCAGCAAAGCAAAATTACAAGCAGCACTTGAGCAAGTAAATAGCGAATGTCCCGTTGACCTCGGTGATGAAGGAATCTTCGAGCGTGTTCGATATGACAATAATAATAACAGTGCCGTTTTCACATACGTCATCAATGAAGATGCCGTAAGTATCTCAAGCCTGGAGGCAATTAATCGAGAACAAAAGACTTTTCTCGGTAGTTTCCTTCGTAGTGAAGCGAATCGCGACCTACTTAACATCTTGGTAGAAGCCGACGCATCATTATCTTATGTACTTCGCGGTCGCACCTCCGGCGATAGTATATTAGTAACCCTTAGTCCCGATGAGTTGAGCACTATTGCCTCACGCTCAGATGAGAATAATTCATTATCTCAACTTGAAAGCATTGTTGCCATTACCAATCACCAATGTCCGTCGGTTGTTGACGATGGACTCACCTTAAAATCAGCTGTAATCGTCAACGACTATATTACTTTCGACTACGAATATGATACTTCGATAATCACGATTCCACTAGAAAATGTGGCAGAGCTACGCAATGTAACCAAAGAAATCTTGCGAGAAGAATTAACGACCATCACCGGACAAAGTCAACTCAAATTAATGAAAGAATGTAAGATCGGCACTAGATATATCTACACACCAACAACAACCGAAGTATCTCCTATCGTGATAAGCATCACACCTGAAGAAGTGGCAGAATTTTAAATAGTGTGTAAAAATTTCTTAAACGGATATTTTACTCGCTTTTTATTCTTATTTTTGTTGCTTAAATGACATTTACGACAAAACGCTCTATGAAGCTTTCATTCAATATAAAATATCGTACAAATTGGGGTGAGTCGGTTTATCTCACCGGAGATATCGCTGCACTTGGCTCTGGCGACTACGCAAAAGCCGTAAAACTAAATTTCAACGGCATAGACGATTGGTCAATTGACATCAATCTAGACGATATAACATCATCGTTCTCGTACAATTACATTGTAATTCACGAGGAAGGTTCGATAAAAGAAGAATGTGGACACCCCCATGTTTTCACGCCATCAGTAGGGACAGATTCGTATGCTATATATGACCGTTGGCACGATCGTCCATTCGATAAGCCTTACTATTCAGCCGCTTTCACAGAGTGTTTTTGCCGTCACGAAGAAAGTAAGGTTGCAAAGCCCGCAATCGGTTTTATCACAGTAAACATAGTAGCTCCACTTATCAGTAGCGGTAACGTATTAGCTATTTGTGGCGAAGCTGAAAGCATCGGTGCATGGGACCCTAAAAAGGCGATAATCATGTCGGCAAATGCACCATACTGGAGTGTAAACATTCCGGTAAGCGGACTTTCTGCCGACACTCTCTACAAATTCGTAGTACTCAACGAAACAACCCACGACATAGTCGCATGGGAAGGAGGCGAAAATCGTCGCCTTGGCGTAAATGTTAATAGCGATACTGCAAGCATCATCTCAGGGTTGCACTTTATCAATCCTGCATCACCTTGGCGTGGTGCCGGCACTGCTATCCCTGTATTCTCACTCCGTAGTAAAAACGATTTTGGCGTAGGTGATTTCTACGACCTTATTCCTCTTATCGATTGGGCTGTATCGACCGGACAAAAGTTCATCCAACTTTTGCCTATCAACGATACAACAATGTCGCACAGTTGGACCGACTCATATCCCTATAATGCCAACTCGATATTTGCACTCCACCCGATGTACCTTCGTCTAGAAGAAATCGGTGTACTCAAAGATAAGAAACGTCGCAAATATTACGCCGATTTAGCCGCCGAGCTCAACGTCCTCGACAAGGTAGACTATGAACGCGTAAACCAAGGTAAAATCGAATATTTCCGCGAAATCTTTGCACAAGACGGCTCAACAACTCTTGCATCAGAGGATTATAAAGCATTTGCTAAAGCTAACGAGCATTGGCTTAAGCCATACGCTGCATTCTGCACACTCCGCGATAAGTTTGGCACTGCCGACTATACCCAATGGGGAAAATATGCAAAATTCTCAGGGGCCACACTGAAAAAAGTCCTTGCAGAAAACAAAACAGAAATCGACTACGTTTGCTATTTGCAGTATCACCTTGACAAACAGATGACATACGTTCATGAATATGCCAAGGCCCACGGAGTAGCACTTAAAGGCGACGTCGCTATCGGCATCTCGCGTACAAGCGCCGATGCATGGCAAGACCCACGCCTATTCAACCTCGATTGCCAAGCCGGTGCACCACCCGACGACTTCTCGGTAACCGGTCAGAATTGGGGATTCCCGACGTACAACTGGCAAGAAATGAGTCTCGACGGATTCGCCTGGTGGAAAGCACGATTGGGTAAGATGGCGTCGTACTTCGATGCATATCGTATCGACCACGTCCTTGGCTTCTTCCGCATTTGGCAAATTCCAATGAATTCGCTTCACGGACTCCTCGGTTATTTCAATCCTGCAATTCCTTATTCAATAGACGAATTACAGAAAGACTTCGATTTTGTATTCGATGCCAACCTCTACACCAAACCGTTTATCAGAGATTATTTCATTGAAGATTTCTTCGGCGAATATACTAAATCTGCAATCAGCAAATACTTGCGAAAGACCGGCAAAGGCGCATACGTATTAAAAAACGAATTCAATACACAGCGTAAAATTGCCGACTATTTTGCCACTCAAGAAGATACAGACGAAAACCGCCGTATCTGCGAAGGTTTGCTCAATCTTGCCGACGAAGTGCTCTTTATTGAGGACCCGATTGAGAAAGGTAAGTATCATCCACGAATTGCCGGACAGTACACATATATCTACCGATCGCTAAGCGAATACGAACGTTGGTGCTTCAACCGTTTATACGATGAATTCTACTTCAATCGTCACAACAAATTTTGGTATGAAAAGGGTATGTGGAAATTACCACCACTTATCGACTGCACCAAAATGCTCGCATGTGCCGAAGACCTTGGTATGATTCCTTCGTGCGTACCTGCCGTAATCAACAAACTCGAAATTCTCTCACTCGAAATTCAGCGAATGCCCAAAGCATTTGGAGCTGTATTTGGGGATACATATACATATCCTTACCACTCGATTTGCACTACATCGACCCACGACATGAGCGGTATACGTCTGTGGTGGGAAGAAGATCGCGGACTCTCGCAGCGATTCTACAATGAAGTAATGCACGAGAATGGCTCGGCTCCTTATTTTGCCGAACCATGGATATGCGAACGCATTGTTGATATGCATTTGCAATCGCCTTCGATGTTGTGTATTCTTCCACTTCAAGATTGGCTATCGCTCGATGCATCGCTTCGCCGTAAAGATCCTCACGACGAAGTTATCAACGTACCGGCAAATCCACATCACTATTGGCGCTACCGTATGCACCTCAGCATAGAGCAACTTCAAGCAAGCACCGATTTCAACAATTTCATAAAAGAAAAGATTAAGAACTCTAATCGATGAGGGCTGCGTGGAAAACATTCCGTGCCGTAGTTTTAGTACTGCTTTTATTAGTGGTACTACCTCCAACGTGCCTATATGTTCTTCTCTCTCTCGGACCGATCCAGAACAGTATTCGAAATATTGCATCGACCGAGTTATCAAAGACTTTGGGCGCAGATATTGCTATTGGTCGCGTATTAATTCACCCCTTTAATCGCCTGTCGATTAATAACGTATTACTCTCGAATGAAAACGATACAATAGCCTCGCTCAACCATGTCAGCGCAGGCTTCGAACTATCGCATTTCTTGCGTACCGGTGAATTGGTAATTGACTATGCCCTTATTGATGGTGCCAATATACATATCAGCCGTTTAGACAGCGTTTCACCGCTTAATATCCAACCGATTATCGACCATCTCAAATCCGATCAACCCAAAGAGGAAAAGGCGTTTGAGTTGAAAATTAATACGGTTGTACTCCGCAAAGCATCGCTAACATACGATGTATGGTCGGCTCCCCTACCCGACTCAGCTCGATTCAATCCTTCGCATATCTGCGTAAAAGATTTAGCTGTCAATGCATACATCCCACAAATTAGCAATAATCGCTACCGAGTACACCTCGACCATTTATCGTTTAACGAACGTAGCGGATTCTCTCTCCAAGCTCTACAAGCAAAAGTCGATTTTGGTAAAGATGGAGCACGTCTCTTCGACTTCAGTCTTGCTTTGCCGGAAACTCACTTAGCACTAGCACCAATCGAGTTTTCGTTCGACGGCTATGATGATATCGTCAAAGCTCTCTCTCGCGAGCAACTCAATGTAGCGACTCACGGAGAAAATATCATCTATCTCCCAGATTTTAAGGCATTTGTTCCGATTCTCGAGAACATCGATCGTCGCATTGGCTTGAAAATCAAAGCAGATGGCTCGCTAGCAAATCTCAATCTACGTACATTCACACTCGAAGATGCCGATGGTGGCGCTCTTTCTGTGGTAGCATCCGGTAATGCAAAGAATATTACCGACAAAGGTAATATGTGCTACAACCTAAATCATGGCTCTATCGCCATCGATGGTACAGAAATTGCTGCAATTTGCCAAAATATGCTTCCTCAAAATGTAGTGGATTTACTTAAACAAATTCCAGACTACAAAATCGCGGTAAGTGCTCATGGCACGATAGAAAGCGGTAGTGCCGTTGTCAAAGCTCTTGGTACTCCGGGAAACATCAATTTCACAGGCAAATACAATCACAACAAATACTACACCGGCTTGAGTGGTGAACTTGCGACAACCGACCTCGACCTCGGTCTACTCACCGGAAATACCGAGCTTGGCAAACTTAGTGCCAAAGCCAACGGCTCTACTAAATTAGGGCGTCAAACAACAGTCGACGCTCAAGCATCTGTATCACACTTTGAGTTTAAAGGATATCCATACTCCAATATTGATGCAAATGTAAAACTTGACAAAGGAACCCGCCTCGAAGCCCACCTGTCGGTCGATGATCCGAATGCGAAATTGCTTACCTACGCCTTATACAATAAAAATGGCAAAGATATGCGTCTTGATGCAACAGCCACAGCATCGGGCGTTGATTTCAACGCTCTCGGATTTGACAAGCAGCACGAAGGTTACCACTTTGGAGCTAAAGTCAATCTTACCGCTAACGGCTCAGAACTCGACGACATAGCCGCTGTTGCAAATATTTTCGATGTCCGTTGGCAAGATGCTTATGGAAAAGGAGCGCGCATCAACAATTTCAGAATCGAATCGATGCCAAATGCCGACGTTCCGACTATCACGATCGACTCAGATATTCTCCGCGGAACCATCCACGGCGACTATTCACTCTCATCAATCGGTGGGCAAATGCGCGATATGGTCAAGGTATTCATCCCTGCTCTATTTGAAGAAGAAAAGCCTGTTAAACATCTCGCTAACCGCCGTCATAACATGGCAAAGGAAGAAAAACCGAACAATTTCTTCTTCGATTTCACTCTCTTACCATGCGATAACATCACTAAATTTCTCGGACTCCCATTCCATGTGCTTTTTAAAGTAGATATCGATGGTATTATCGACACTCGCAACGGACGCTCGCACATTGTAGTAAATGCGCCATATCTACAATTTGGCAAAACATTGTATGAGCACACCGATATATTTGCATCGCTCGACACAAACCTTGTAGATAGTCGCATATATGCTACAACGCAGTTTAATACCAAGAAAGGCGACATGTCGGTTGCTACCCTACTTCAAGCTGCGAACAACCATATCGATACTCATATAGATTGGAATATCGACCGTTCAATACCCATCAATGGCACCATCGACTTCTCAACACACCTCCGTGCCAAACCCGGCAAAACCGCTGATGGTGTATTCCCCGTAGATGCGCGCATCGATTTCAATCCCGGCACAATCAACTTCGGCGATGATATCTGGAAAATTCAAACATCATCAATCGATATCTCTCCCAAATTAATTACTGTCGACAAATTCTGCCTCGACACCGGTTCGCAACGAATCGACATTGATGGCGTAATTGGCAATGCTGAATCTGATAGTCTCTTGGTAGACCTCAATAATATTGCATTGCTTCCAATCTTCGAAAATCTCCAAATCGACAATGCTCTCATTGGAGGTAGAGCCACCGGTACATTCACTGCAAAGAATGTTCTTAGCGATTCTCCCTACTTTGCTTGCCCAGTGCTTCACGTCGATTCAATCGGCTACCAGCGATGCACAATCGGCGATGCTGATATTGCTGCAGGATGGAATAACGATCGCAAATCTTTCTACCTCGATGCCGATATCATCGGCCTTGAAGGTCGTGAATCACATATTGAAGGCGACATATTCCCCTTTGATGAAGCCCTAGATATCGACTTTTATGCCGATAGCATACCCGTCGATTTCCTCAAACCATTTATGGTTGCATTTACATCATCGATTACCGGACGTGCAAGCGGGCACTGCCGTCTATTCGGCACCTTCAAAGACATCGACCTTGAAGGTGATGTAAAGGCCGATAACGTAAAATTAAAAGTCGATTTCACTGGCACTACCTACTCTGCAACTGATAGTGTGCACATACGTCCCGGAGTCATCAATCTCGAAAATCTCACCATCCGAGACGTTGAAGGAAATACCGCACTACTCAACGGCGTCGTTCGGCATAAATGTTTCCACGAACCATCATTCCGATTCGACATTACCGATGCTCAAAACTTCTTAAGTTACAATATAAACTCTCGCCAAAATCCCGATTGGTATGGCACTATCTATGGTAATGGTCGAGCTTCTATTTCCGGTGAGCCTGGCGTTGTAAATATATCTGTTGCAATGGCAACTGCACCACGTTCTACTTTTACATTCGTTCTCACCGACCGCCTCGACGCTGAAGATTATTCATTTATCAACTTCCGAGACCTTACACCCGATTCGCTCCGAAATGAGAAAATAAAAATCGACGACACCCCCGAATCAGTATTAGCTCTGAAGAATAATAAATCAGGAAACGTAGATACCCCATCCGACTATAATATGGATATCCGCGTCGACATCACTAAAGATGCCAATATGATATTGGTGATGGACCCTGTCGGAGGTGACGAAATCAAAGCGCATGGCGTGGGTAGCCTCCATATGGCGTACTACTCCGCAAATAACGACCTAAACATTTGGGGTAAGTATACCCTTAATGATGGCAACTACCGATTTACCCTCCAAGACATTATCATTAAAGATTTTATCATCAAACCTAATAGTAAAATTCAGTTTGATGGCGACCCTTACGGTGTAAAAACCGAATTGGAAGCGTACTATGCGACAAACGCCAACCTTACCGACCTCGACGAATCATTCCTTCAAGATAAAGATATTGCTCGTACAAACGTACCCGTTCATGCTCTCATGAAGGTAACCGGCGACATTCGTCAGCCATTAATAGATTTCGACCTCGAATTCCCCACTCTCACCACCGACACTTATCGTAAGGTGCGAAGTATTGTCAGCACATCTGATATGATGAATCGTCAGATCATATATCTTCTCGCTCTCAATCGCTTCTATACCCCCGACTACATGGCATCGACAACTAAAGGTAGCGAACTTTTCTCAGTAGCATCGTCAACCCTATCGAGCCAACTCGGAAATATGCTCGGCAAGCTCAGCGATAATTGGAGTATCGCGCCCAACCTTAGAAGCGACCGTGGCGACTTCTCTGATGTAGAAGTTGACGTAGCCCTCTCTAGCCGTCTACTCAATAATCGCCTTATCTTCAACGGAAACTTCGGTTACCGCGACAAATCGCTCAATTCAAACCAATTTATCGGAGACTTCGACATCGAATACCTGCTTAATAAACGAGGAAATTGGCGTCTAAAAGCATATAATCGCTACAACGACCGCAACTACTACGTACGCACCGCTCAAACCACCCAGGGCGTCGGTATTATGTTCCTTCGCGACTTTGACTCATTCACATCTTTCCTCAAAAAGAAGTCGAAAAAATAGCTTTAGAAGACATTTGACAGCATACGCCAATTATAGCAAAAAGTTTTCACAAAAGCAAACCAAAATCCTTAGAAAGTTTTCCAAAATATTTCACAAAGCACTCATTTAGAGTGCTTTAATTTTTACACACCCTCAAAAAGTTTTCCAAAACGGAAATTTTCAATTTTTTTCCTTGTTAAATATTTGTCAATTTAGCGGATTTTATATAGCTTTGCATCGCTAAAATAAACAGCACAAAAATTTAGCTAACCAACCCCTCAAAAACACACAAATGATACAGGTAGTAGTAAAACGCGACGGTCGCGTCGTGGGATATAACGAAGAGAAAATCAAAGCCGCTATCCGCAAGGCTATGCTCACCACCGAACTCGGCGAAGACGAAGGTCTAATCCAGAAAATCGTTGATCGTATCGATGCTCATGGCACCGAACGAATGAGCGTTGAAGAGATACAAGACCAAGTCGAATACGAACTCATGGAGAGCTCGCGTAAGGAAGTGGCTAAATGCTATATCGCATACCGCAACCAGCGTAATATTGCTCGTAAGGCCAAAACTCGCGAAATGTTCCTCGAAATCATCGAGGCAAAAAACAACGACGTCACTCGCGAGAATGCCAATATGAACACCGACTCACCTGCAGGCATGATGATGAAATTCGCTAGCGAAACGACCAAACCGTTCGTTGACGATCTTCTTCTCACACCCGAAGCTCGCGATGCCGTAAACAGCAACTACCTCCACATTCACGACAAAGACTACTACCCCACAAAGAGTTTCACTTGCGTTCAGCACCCCCTCGACCGTATTTTAGCATATGGTTTTATTGCCGGTCATGGTGAATCACGCCCCGCAAAACGCATCGAAACTGCCTCTATCATTGCTTGTATCTCTCTCGAAACTGCCCAAAACGAAATGCACGGAGGCCAGGCAATCCCCGCCTTCGACTTCTATCTTGCTCCATTCGTACGCAGCTCGTTTGTTGAGGAGATTGAAACCCTCGAACGCCTTACCGGCGACAACCTAGACGATCTTAAAACCGCTGAATTCCCCGACTATATAAAGAAAGAACTTGATGGCCTCACCGGTAAAGAACGCTACCTGCAGCACGCCATCAATCGCACAGTAAGCCGCGTACATCAAGCCATGGAAGCGTTTATCCACAACATGAACACCATCCACAGCCGTGGCGGTAATCAGGTGGTATTCAGCTCCATCAACTATGGCACCGACACATCGGCAGAAGGACGTTGCATCATTCGCGAGCTTCTCAATTCTACATACGAAGGTGTTGGCAACGGCGCCACCGCAATATTCCCCATTCAGATTTGGAAGAAAAAACGCGGTGTAAGCTACCTTCCCGAAGATCGCAACTACGACCTATATCGCCTCGCCTGCAAGGTTACAGCTCGTCGCTTCTTCCCTAATTTCGTAAACCTCGATGCTACATTCAACCAGCACGAAAAATGGAATATTAACGACCCACAACGCTACCTTTACGAAGTTGCAACAATGGGTTGCCGCACACGCGTATTCGAAAATCGCTACGGAGAAAAGACATCAATCGGCCGAGGCAACCTTTCGTTCTCGACAATCAACCTCGTACGCCTCGCAATCGAGTGCAGATTGTCGACCGAAGATAAAACAGAACGAATTGCACTTTTCTTCCGCAAACTCGATGAAGTTCTCGAAATCACTGCTCGCCAGCTCTGCGATCGTTACGAATTCCAAAAGACAGCGCTTGCCAAGCAGTTCCCCCTCCTCATGTCTAAATTGTGGAACGGCGGCGACCAACTTCGTCCCAACGATACAGTAGAGAACGTAATCAATCAAGGCACCCTAGGCATCGGCTTTATCGGACTAGCAGAAGCTCTCATTGCACTTATCGGCAAGCATCACGGCGAAAGCGACGAAGCTCAAGCACTCGGCCTACGTATCGTTGGCCATATGCGTAGCCGTGCAAACGATTTCTGTGAACAATACCAACACAACTTCTCAATTCTAGCGACACCTGCCGAAGGACTCTCCGGCAAATTTACCGCTCGCGATCGCAAAAAATTCGGAATTATCCCCGGCATCACCGACAAGGTTTACTACACCAACTCAAACCACGTACCCGTTTACTATCACTGCAGTCCTCGACACAAAGCCGAAGTCGAAGCGCCCTACCATGACCTCACTCGAGGTGGCCATATCTTCTACGTCGAAATCGATGGCGACGCCACTCACAATCCCGACGCAATCGCCGCAATCGTCGACCTTATGGACCAAAATAACATTGGCTACTGCTCTGTGAATCATAACCGCAACCGTTGCATGGAATGCGGCTACGAAGACGCTTCTGCCAACCTCCACGAATGTCCTCGCTGCCACAGCACCGACATCGATAAACTCCAACGCATCACCGGCTACCTTGTTGGCACCACCGATCGCTGGAACAACGCTAAGTTGGCCGAACTAAACGATCGCGTCGTACATGAATAAACCAATGCGAATAATACGTATCCTCGAAGGCACATCGGTCGACGGCCCGGGGCTACGTACTTCGATATACTTTGCGGGTTGTGCGCACCAATGTCCGGGTTGCCACAACCCGCATACTTGGGATTTTGCCGCCGGCGAAGAAAAGACTGTTGAAGAAGTGATGGATATCATCAACTACAATCGATTCAACGTAACATTCTCCGGTGGCGATCCTATCTACCAAGCCGAAGCTATCATCCCGCTCGCTAAAGCCATTAAAGAAGCTGGATACACCATCTGGTGCTACACCGGATTTACCTACGAAGAACTATTAGAACACCCCTCACCTGCCGTTGCTCAACTACTACAGCACATCGACTACCTCGTTGAAGGCCCCTACATTGAAGCTCTACGCAACACAGAACTAACATTCCGAGGTTCTTCTAACCAACGCATCATTGAAGTAGCTACCGCACGCCTCTGTGACTTCGACACGCATCGAGGTATCTAAAGACACAAAGAAAACGGGCGTTTAGAAAAACGTCCGGATTATTGGATAAACAAAAAATTATCGAAGGGAATTAAAGAATTCGGCGCGAAGCGATGGGTCGGTAGCAAATACGCCATTGTAGTGTGTCGTGGTTGTCGACGAATGTTGTTTCTCTACACCACGCATCTTCATGCAAAGGTGTTCGCCATTACATATTACCATCACACCTTTAGCATCAAGTGTTTTACGCACTTCTTCGCAGAGTTGCGCCGTAAATCGTTCTTGCACTTGCAGACGTCGCGCAAAAACATTGACAATTCTCGCCAATTTACTTAAGCCAACTATTTTACCATTCGGAATATAGCCAATGCTCACTTTACCAAAGAAAGGCAAAATATGATGCTCACACATAGAGTAAAACTCTATATCTTTGACGATAATCATATTTGAACCTTCGTGCTCAAATAGCGCTTGCTCCATCACAGCAGACGCGTCGGCACGATATCCGGAAGTAAGAAACCACAAGGCTTTAGCTGCGCGTTGTGGCGTTTTGAGCAAGCCTTCACGCTCAACATCTTCCCCGAGGAGCCCGATAATAGCGCTTATATGCTCTGCAACGCTATCGATGCGTTCTTGATCGCTAAGATTCTGCATTTCAGTCTTGTATATTTATCTTATCGCGTACTACACGCAGATATGGAGCTAGGTTAGGTAGCGCTTGACGGATTTCTGCCATTACCGATTCGGCCTCAGCACGAGTGGGGAAATCGCCTACTTTAACACGCCAATAGGGAGAATTGAAAATCATGTAACTCTTAAGGTGAGGAAACTCGACGCTTATACGCGTATGAGCCGCTTCAGCTTGACTACGAGCCGAGCGCGGATTGTTATCGTCGAATATCTGCACACGATAACCGGTACGGGTAGTTGCCGCACGCATATCATCGTCAGATTCATTCTCAGTAACAGCTACCGGACGCTGGAAAAGCAACAACCGTGCAAGGCCTTCGGGCTGATTGATACTAATATTTCCCGACTCAATGATATGCTCAACAATCGATTTCTCAGCAGATACTGACGCCGCCACAAGTATGCCAAGCGCAAGTGTAGTAAGAATCCGCAGTTTCACCATAAGAAGTTTAATTTAAAAACAGGGGCGCACCAATGGCGCCCCTGAATAAATATCCTAAAAAGAATTAGAATGCTTTAACGATGCCCATGAAGTCGGCGCACTTGAGAGAAGCACCACCGATAAGACCGCCGTCTACGTTGGGTTTAGCAAAGAGTTCAGCAGCGTTAGAGGGCTTGCAGCTACCACCGTAAAGGATAGATGTGTTGTCAGCAACTTCCTGACCATATTTACCAGCGATTACGCCACGGATGAAAGCGTGCATATCTTCAGCCTGCTCTGCAGTAGCGGTTTTACCGGTACCGATAGCCCAAACGGGTTCGTATGCGAGGATGATTTTGCCAAAATCTTCAGCGCTGAGGTTGAAGAGGCCTTCTTCTACCTGAGTACGAACAACATCGTTGAAAGTTCCGTTTTCACGTTCTTCGAGTACTTCACCGATGCAGAAGATGGGTTTGAGACCATTTTCGAGAGCGAGAGCTACTTTTTCGCGAAGAGTTTCTGAAGTTTCGCCATAGTATTGACGACGTTCGCTGTGGCCAAGAATCACATAGTTAGCACCGGTAGAAGCTACCATAGAAGCAGCAACTTCGCCGGTATAAGCACCTGATTTGTGTTCTGCGCAGTTTTCAGCACCAAGACCGAGAACAGTCTGGTCAATTTCAGCTGCCACGGGGCAGAGGTGTGTGAAAGGAACGCAGATAACTACGTCGCAATTTGCTTTTTCAGCTTTGAGAGCTTCGTTTACTTCTTTTGCAAGGGCAACACCTTCAGCAACAGTGGTGTTCATCTTCCAGTTGCCTGCAACAATATTCTTTCTCATTGTATATAATGTTTGTATAGAGTTATCTAAGTTTGAAATGCAAAGGTATGAAATACCTATGAGTTATGCAAACTTAAATTGATTTTATTTAAGTGTGTAAACCTATTATCGCCATTCGCTATCAATTGAGAAAGGCGAGTTTCAATCTGGGTTAATTGAATAGTTAGAGTGTATTTAGGTATTTATCGCAAAATAGTTTCCATCTACCTCGAAAAAACGCCCAATCTTATCATCCGGAATATGGTTAATCTCAGTCGTAGTGCTAAATATCAGATTCTTACTCTTATCAAGCACAAATATACTTAGTACTGCTTTTATGGGTAGATAAATAAAACACAGGCTACGCAACGCGCAGCCTGTGTTAATATAGCGACTTAATTACTTATTAAGCTTTTTCGTCGGGTTCTACGCCCCACTGCTGTTTAGCAAGACGGAGGTAGTTATTGTAGCGCCACTGAGCATTCGACTTAGCAGCAGCGAAGAGTTCTTCAGCTTCTGCAGGATACTGTTTGAGAACAGAAGCGTAGCGAACTTCGCCCTTGAGGAAGTCTTCGAAGAGATCCCATTCGGGTTCTTTGCTATCGAGGGTGAAGGGGTTAATGCCGGTGTTTTCAGCATCGGGGTTGTAGCGCCAGAGGTGCCAGTAGCCGCACTTAACAGCCTTTTCTTCTTCAGCCTGTGAGTGACCCATACCGCTCTTGATACCGTGGTTGATACAGGGAGCGTAAGCGATGATGAGTGAAGGACCGTCGTATGCTTCAGCTTCGCGGATAGCCTTAAGAGTCTGAGCCTGGTCGGCACCCATAGCGACCTGAGCTACATATACATAGCCATAGGTAGAAGCGATAAGGCCGAGGTCTTTCTTACGGATACGTTTGCCGGCAGAAGCAAACTTAGCGATAGCTCCCATAGGAGTAGCCTTAGAAGACTGACCACCGGTGTTAGAGTAAACTTCGGTATCGACTACGAGTACGTTTACGTTCTTACCCGAAGCGAGTACGTGGTCAAGACCACCGAAACCGATGTCGTAAGCAGCACCGTCGCCCGCAATGATCCACTGTGAACGAGCTACGAGGTAACCCTTGAGTTCTACAATACCCTTGCAGATATCGCAGCCACAAGCTTCGCAAAGAGGAACGAGTTTGTCAGCAACTTCGCGAGTAACGCCTGCGCTGTGGGGAGCAGCAAGCCACTGCTTAGCGAGTTCTTTCATTTCTTCGGTGCACTTGCTGCATTCGAGCATTTTGCCCATAAGAGCAGCAACGCGGTCGCGCATCTTTTCGGTAGCAATCTTCATACCAAGGCCGAATTCTGCGAAGTCTTCGAAGAGTGAGTTAGCCCAAGCAGGACCGTGGCCGGCAGCGTTGGTTGTATAAGGAGTAGAAGGAACTGAACCAGAGTAGATCGACGAGCAACCGGTTGCATTAGCTACCATTTCGTGGTCGCCGAAGAGCTGAGAGATAAGTTTAACGTAGGGAGTTTCGCCACAACCCGAGCAAGCACCCGAGAATTCAAAGAGAGGAGTAGCGAACTGGCTGTTCTTCACGTTAGCCTTAACGTCAACGAGATTCTGCTTAGATACAACGTGTTCTGTGCAGTAAGTCCAGTCATTCTGTACGTTAAGTTGAGTTTCGAGGGGCTTCATCTGGAGAGCCTTCACACCCTTCTTACCGGGACATACGTCAACACAGTTGCCACAACCGAGACAGTCGAGAACGTCAACAGCCTGAATGAAGTGCATACCCTTGAACGAAGGTCCGAGAGCAGGGATAACGCCTTCGGTACCGAAGGGTGCAGCCTGAAGTTCTTCGTCGGTAAGAACGAAGGGACGGATAGCAGCGTGAGGACAAACGTAAGCACACTTGTTACACTGGATACAGTTTTCTTCGAGCCATTCGGGAACGAAAGCAGCAACGCCACGTTTTTCGTAAGCTGCAGTACCCTGCTGCCATGTACCATCAGCGATGTTAGCAAAGTCAGAAACCTTGAGAAGGTCGCCATTCTGCGCGTTGATAGGACGAACGATATTGTTGATGAATTCGGGATCGTTGTTAGCTACTTTAGCAGTTTCTTCGAGAGTAGCCCAAGCGGGATCTACGTCGAGACGGTGGTATTCGCCACCACGATCAACTGCCTGATTGTTTTTGTCAACAACGTCCTGGCCCTTCTTACCATAGCTCTTAACGATGAATTTCTTCATCTGTTCGATAGCGAGGTCAACAGGGATAACTTCGGTGATTCGGAAGAATGCGCTCTGGAGAATGGTGTTGGTACGGTTACCGAGACCGATTTCCTGTGCAATCTTAGTAGCGTTGATGTAGTAAACGGTGATGTTGTGTTCAGCGAAGTAACGCTTAACGTGAACGGGGAGATTCTTAGCGAGTTCGTCGCCTTCCCAAATTGTATTGAGAAGGAATGTACCACCATCACGAAGACCGTTGGTCACGTCGTACATATTGAGATATGCCTGAACGTGGCAAGCAACGAAGTTAGGAGTATTTACGAGGTATGTAGAACGGATGGGCTTATCACCGAAACGGAGGTGTGAGCAAGTGAAACCGCCCGATTTCTTCGAGTCGTAAGCGAAGTAAGCCTGGCAATATTTATTGGTGTTTTCACCGATAATCTTAACCGAGTTCTTGTTAGCACCTACAGTACCGTCAGCACCGAGACCATAGAATTTAGCTTCGAAAGTGCTTGCGTCGCCAAGAGCCTTCTCAGGAAGGAGGGGAAGCGAAGTAAATGTAACGTCGTCAACGATACCTACAGTGAAGTGATCCTTGGGCTGGGGAAGAGCGAGGTTTTCGTAAACGCTGAGGATCTGTGCGGGAGTGGTGTCTTTAGAAGCCAAACCATAGCGACCGCCAACGATAACGGGAGCGTTTTCTTTACCGTAGTAGCATTCCTTAACATCGAGGAAGAGGGGTTCGCCGTTAGCACCGGGTTCTTTGGTACGATCGAGAACTGCAATTCGTTTTGCAGTAGCAGGAACTGCTGCGAGGAAATGCTTTGCCGAGAAGGGACGATAGAGGTGAACAGCAACGAGACCAACCTTTTCGCCTTGAGCAACGAGGTAGTCGATAGCTTCTTCAATAGCCTGAGTTACCGAACCCATTGCAATGATTACGCGATCAGCATCTTTAGCACCATAGTAGTTGAAGATGTGATACTCGCGGCCGGTAATCTTGCTGATTTCGCCCATGTAGTTTTCTACAATTTCGGGAACAGCTTCATAGTGACGGTTGCAAGCTTCACGATGCTGGAAGAAAACGTCGCCATTTTCAGCCATACCACGAGCTACAGGAGCTTCAGGGGTAAGTGCGCGAGCGCGGAAGTCGGCAAGAGCCTTACGATCCAACAGGGGTTCGAGATCTTCCTGTTCGAGCATTTCGATTTTCTGGATCTCGTGCGAAGTACGGAAACCATCGAAGAAGTTCACGAAGGGCACGCTTGCTTTGAGAGCAGAAAGGTGAGCAACACCGGCGAGGTCCATTACTTCCTGTACAGAACCTTCAGCGAGCATAGCGAAGCCGGTCTGACGAACCGACATTACGTCCTGGTGATCACCAAAGATTGAAAGAGCGTGAGAAGCGAGGGTACGAGCCGAAACATGGAAAACCGAGGGAAGAAGTTCACCTGCAATTTTATACATGTTAGGAATCATAAGCAAGAGACCTTGCGAAGCGGTGTAGGTGGTGGTGAGAGCACCTGCCTGAAGAGAACCGTGAACGGCACCAGCAGCACCGCCTTCTGATTGCATTTCCTGAACAAGTACAGTTTCACCGAAGATGTTCTTGCGGCCTGCGGCTGCCCATTCATCGACATATTCAGCCATTGTCGAAGAAGGTGTGATGGGGTAAATGGCTGCCACTTCAGAGAACATATAGCTGATGTGAGCGGCTGCCTGATTACCGTCGCAGGTCAAGAATTTTTTTTCTTTACTCATAACGTTTGTAATCGTTTATATACAGAATTGTTTTCTTATTTTCTGTCTTTATAGTGCATATCGACTGCAAAATTACAAAAAAAGACTGAGATTTCGAGCCCTTTCGTTCATTTTTTATCTGAGTTTTTCAGCGATGCTCAAACGACGGCATTTTTTTATAACTAAGCCTTGTGCTCTTTCTAAATTATTGTAAATAAATATTAATTTATAT
>CAZYYV010000044.1:9765-20580 GCA_964651295.1 uncultured Bacteroides sp. | reverse complement strand
AAAAATAAAGCTTCCGACATAGTGCTCAAATACACTGTGATGCCAGAAGCTATTGCAAAGTTAGCGACTTCGCAATATAAACAAATAAAGCGGAGAAAAATTGCAGCAAGAATAAAGCTACTCGGCAGCCTGCCTAACTATTATCTAAACTCATAAACTATCTTTAAGAAAGTCCTTTTACCACAATTTTTTTGGCTGAGTGCGACAAATGCATTAACTTTGTAGTCAGAAATGAAAATGGTATGAAGATTTCTTCAAAGGCTTGCAATCGTGCCTACATTAATTCTTGCGTTGCAGTCGGTTTACCGGCTGGCAAATATTGTAGCGCCGCACCTACAGAACATACCAACTCTACGGCTACCCGACTGAGCACATGCGCACGGTCGGGCGTGTTTTTTTAATCTGCACCTCAATTTAATAAAGGATATGTCAACTACATTACGTTTCAAAATGGTAGAGGAGGCGTTCGACCGCAAAGCAGTAGCAGTCGAAACGCCTACCGAGCGACCAGACCAGTATTTCGGCGAATTGGTGTTCAATCGTCGCACAATGTTTAAGTATCTGCCCAAAGATACTTACGACGCTTTGGTGGATGCAATCGAAAACAAAAAGCCCATCAATCGTCAAGTAGCTGATAGCGTAGCCGAAGGTATGCGACGCTGGGCTACCGACCATGGTGCTCGCCACTATTCGCACTGGTTTGCGCCCCTCACCGGCGGCACTGCCGAGAAACATGATGCCTTTATTGAACACGATGGCAAAGGTGGCGTAATCGAAGAATTCTCGGGCAAACTTCTTGTTCAGCAAGAGCCTGATGCTTCAAGCTTCCCCAACGGCGGTATCCGCAACACCTTCGAGGCGCGCGGTTACTCGGCATGGGATATCTCGTCGCCTGCATTCATCCTCGACCAAACCCTCTGTATCCCCACCATATTTATATCTTACACCGGCGAGTCGCTCGACTACAAGACACCGCTTCTACGCGCTATCAACTCGGTTGATAAAGCCGCTACTGCCGTAGCTCAATTCTTCGACCCCGAAGTAAACCATGTAGTGACATACCTTGGGTGGGAACAAGAGTACTTCCTCGTCGACGAATCGCTATACAGCGCCCGTCCCGACTTGGTGATGACCGGACGCACACTTATGGGCCACGAAAGCCCCAAAAATCAGCAGCTCGAAGACCATTATTTCGGCTCGATACCTTCGCGCGTCGAAGCATTTATGCTCGAACTCGAAATTCGCTGCCACCGCCTTGGCATCCCAATAAAAACTCGCCACAATGAGGTAGCTCCGAATCAGTTTGAGTGTGCACCCATCTACGAAGAAGCCAACCTCGCCAACGACCACAACCTACTACTGATGTCGGTAATGAACGAAGTAGCACGTCGACACAATTTCCGCGTACTCCTCCACGAAAAGCCTTTTGCCGGCGTAAACGGTTCGGGTAAGCACAACAACTGGAGCCTTGGCACCGACCGCGGCGCACAACTCTTTGCACCCGGTCGTACACCGATGGACAACTTACAGTTTATCACCTTCGTTGTCAACGTCATGGCAGCCGTACACCGCCATAACGGCTTGCTCAAAGCATCGATAATGTCGGCAACCAACTCACACCGACTCGGCGCCAACGAAGCACCTCCTGCAATCATCTCTATCTTCACCGGCACCAAACTTGCCGAAATCCTCGACCGCCTCGAAAGTAGCGATGCTGCCGACCTCTCCGACCTCAAGAACAAATCAGGGTATTCGCTCGGATTGGCTCAAATCCCCGAGATTATGCTCGACAACACCGACCGCAACCGCACATCGCCTTTCGCATTCACCGGCAACCGCTTCGAATTCCGTGCCGTAGGCTCTTCTGCCAACTGCGCATCTGCACTCATCGTGCTCAACGCCATCGTAGCCGAGCAACTGACCGAATTTAAAGCGAAAGTAGACGCCGAAATAGCTGCCGGCAAAACACTCAACGAAGCCCTCATCTCACAGATTCGCATCCTCATCAAAGAATCGAAAGCAATCCACTTTGATGGCAACGGATATAGCGACGACTGGAAAGCAGAGGCAGCACGTCGCGGACTCGACTGCGAAACTTCGGCACCCCTTATGTTCGACGCATACCTTCGCCCCGAATCAGTGAAGATGTTTGCCGAAACAGGAGTGTTCTCGAAGTCGGAACTTGAAGCTCGCAACGAAGTGAAGTGGGAAATCTACACAAAGAAAATACAGATTGAAGCTCGCGTCCTTGGCGACCTTGCCCTCAACCACATCATCCCCGTAGCCACTCGCTACCAATCGATGCTCGTTGATAACCTCGTAAAACTCCGCGAATTATTCGGCGACAAAGCAACCGAAATGGGCCGTTGCGACCTTGAAACAATCGAAAAGATAGCCGGCCACATGAACCATATCAAGACCACCGTAGCAGCTATGGTAGAAGCACGCAAGAAAGCAAACGCTATCACCTGCGAACGCTCAAAAGCAATCGCATACCACGACACCGTAGCTCCGGCAATGGAAAGCATCCGCTACCATATCGACAAACTCGAATTGATGGTCGACAACGAAATGTGGCCCCTTCCCAAATATCGCGAAATACTCTTTATAAGATAATGGGACCCTTAAAGCATGAATGTGGCGTGGCGATGATTCGCCTGCTCAAACCGCTTTCGTACTTCAAAGAGCGCTACGGCAGCTACTCCTACGCACTCGACCGCCTATACCTCCTGATGGAGAAACAACATAACCGCGGTCAAGAGGCCGCTGGCATCGGCGTAGTGAAACTCCATACCCCTGCCGGTCACGAATACGTGTACCGCGAACGAGCACTCGGCACCGGTGCTATCGACGAGATTTTCACCGCAGTCGGCTCGAAATTGCCCGCCAAACTTAATTCTCTATCAGCTAAAGAAGTTGAAGAAGAATTGCCGTTTATAGGCGAAATATATATGGGACACCTCCGCTATAGCACCACCGGGCGTAGCGGATTGGAATACACCCACCCCTTTATGCGTCGCAACAATTGGCGCTCGCGTGCGCTGATGCTTTGCGGCAATTTCAATATGACCAACGTAGACGAGATTTTCAAGTCGATTGCCGCTACCGGTCAGCACCCGCGCCTCAATAGCGATACCGTCCTTCTTCTCGAACAAGTAGGGCACGCACTCGACAAAGAAAATCACCGCGTCTACCGTCAATACCGCGACAGCCTCGACGGCACCGTCCTAGCACGAAAAATCGAAGAAGAAATCGACCTAGGACGTATCCTTGCCGACTCGGCTCCTCTTTGGGACGGTGGATATACAATCTGTGGCGTAACAGGTTCGGGCTCATCATTCGTCCTCCGCGACCCACATGGCATCCGTCCTGCATTCTACTACTGCAACGACGAAATTGCAGTTATCGCATCCGAACGCCCCGTGATTCAGACCGTTTTCGCAGTTCAGAAAGACGATGTAAAAGAATTGACTCCCGGTAGCGCCTTACTTATCGATCAAGCGGGTAGGGTAGAGCTACGCCAAATTATGCCCGAAGGCAAAAACGAACGTTGCTCATTCGAACGCGTATACTTCTCTCGCGGTAGCGATGCCGACATCTATCAAGAGCGTAAACGACTCGGAGCCAATATCGTGCCCGACCTGCTTAAGATGATTGACTATCAATTCGACAAGACAGTCTTCTCGTTCATTCCAAACACTGCCGAAGTAGCATTTATGGGTATGACAGAAGAGCTCAACCGCCACCTCGACGAAGAACGAAAAGAAGAAATATCATCGTTGGCTGATATGGGCGATCTCACCGACTCACGCCTCGACGAAATCCTCGGGCGCAAAGTACGCGTCGAAAAGATTGCCATCAAAGACATCAAACTACGTACATTCATCGCCGAAGGCACCTCGCGCAACGACCTCGCCACACACGTCTACGATGTTACCTATGGTAGCGCTAAAGCCGGAGATGACACAATCGTTGTAATCGACGACAGCATCGTACGCGGTACTACATTGCGCCGTTCAATCCTCCGTATCATCGACCGCCTCAAGCCACGTCGCATCATCGTAGTATCGTCGTCGCCCCAAGTACGCTATCCCGACTACTATGGTATTGATATGCCATACCTCGACGAATTGGCAGCCTTCCGCGCAATGATAGCGCTGCTCGAAGACCGTGGTATGCAAGACCTTATCGACAAAGTCTACACCGAAGCGCTGCACAACATCAACTTGCCCGATGCCGAGCAAGTCAACGTAGTCAAACGCCTCTACGACAGTTTTACCGACGATGAAATCGCCGCAAAAATGGCAGAAATGCTTCGACCATCAGACATCAACGCAGAAGTCGACATCCTCTTCCAAAGCCTCGACGGATTGCACGACGCCGTACCCAACACCCCCGGCGATTGGTATTTTTCAGGCAACTATCCCACCCCGGGCGGTACTCGAATGGTAAACCGAGCATTCATCGACTATTACACCCGTTGCCGTGCCGTGCGATACGCACCACAAGCATAACGACACACAAATATCATTTATAACTAGCTTTTGAGACTATTTTTCGGCCTAAAATCACTCAATAAAGGTCAAAAATAGTCTCAAAAAGTTGATTTATACAATTAAAAATCGTAATTTTGCACTTCGGTAGCGCAACGAACAGCTACCAAACACTAATGATTTTATTCAACATAAGAAATAGACCATAATGGACGTAACACTCGAAAAGACATCAGACCTCGAAGGTTTTGTTGTTGTAAAAATCGAAGAAGCCGATTATGCAGACCGCGTAAAGAAGGAACTCAAAGAGATTGGCAACAAGCGCCAGATCCCCGGTTTCCGCAAAGGCCACATTGACTTAAACCAGCTCCGCAAGCGTTTTGGTGCAGAAGTGAAAGCTCACGTTCTCAACGAAACCGCTGCTGACGCTTGCCTCAAATACATTGAAGAAAATAAAATCGATCTCCTTGGTCAGCCCCTCCCCGCTGCAACCGAAGCTATCGACCTCGAAAAAGCAGAATACGAATTCCGCTACGAAATCGGCTTTGCTCCCGAAGTAAACCTCGACTTCGAAAACGCAACTCTTCCCTTCTACAACATCACCGTTTCTGAAGAAATGATCGACGAGCAGGACAAGAGCATGCGTCAGCAGGCCGGCACTCAGGAAGTAGCTCAGGAATACGCAGAACGCGCACTCGTTAAGGGCTCTATCATGCAGCTCAACGAAGACGGTAGCGTAAAAGAAGGCGAAGACGCTATCCAAGTTAACGAAGGCATCCTCGCTCCCTTCCTCTTCAAAGGCGAAACCGAAGCTAAGAAATTCGAAGGCACAAAAGTTGGCGACAAAGTTGTATTCAACCCCTACGACACTTGCGAAGGCAACGAAGCAGAACTCGCTGCTATGCTCCACATCGACCGCGACAAAGTTGAAAGCGCTCGTGGCAACTTCGAAATCAATATCGCAGAATTCGTTGTAAACAAACCCGCCGAACTCGGTGAAGAATACTACAAAAAAGTATTCGGCGAAGAAGGCAACGTTACCAACGAAGAAGAATACCGCAAGGCTATCGCCGAAATGATCGGCAAGGCTCTCCAGCCCAACAGCCAGTCGCTCTTCACCCGCCACACCGAAGACTACCTCATGCAGACCTACGGCGCTAACATGAACCTCCCCGAAGCATTCCTCCGCAAGTTCATCAAACGCACCGAAGAAGAAGTAAACGAAGAAGAATTCGAAAAGAACTTCCAAGGTAGCCTCCCCGGCATCAAGTGGGAAATCATCGAAAATAAAGCAGCTGAAAAGCTCGGCGTTAAGGTAACCGAAGACGACGTTAAGAACGCAGCTCGCAACGTTGGTATGCAGCAGCTCCAGCAGTACGGCATGGCTCACATGGCCGACCAAATGCTCGACTACTTCGTTGAAAACATGCTCAAAGACGACCAGCAGAAACGTCGCCTCGTTCGTGTAGCATTCAACAGCAACCTCTTCCAGGCTATCCACAACGCTGTTAAGCTCGACGAAAAAACTGTTTCTCTTGACGAATTCCGCGCTATAGTTGACGAACTCAACAAAGCTAACGCAGCTGAAGAAACTCCCGCAGAATAAGTTTTCTCAATATAGATCTTGTATAGCGACTGTGTATCGATTACACAGTCGCTATTTTTTTGGTAGGTCGGCTATTTATTGCTAACTTAGCAAAAAATTACACCGACTATGAAATTATCACATATACTTCTCTCCGGAGCCCTCTGCCTCTCATCTTTGACGATCGACGCACAAAATCCCAACCGAGAATTCCGCGGTGCTTGGCTTCACACAGTATTTCAATCGCAGTATAAAAAACAATCGACAGACGAAAATAAAGCATACTTGCGTAGCCAACTCGATAGCTTGCAAATGCTCGGCATAAACGCCGTAATCTTCCAAGTACGACCTCAAGCCGACGCCTTCTATCCAAGCAAACTAGAGCCGTGGAGCTGCTACCTCACCGATGGAGGCAAAGCTCCCAACCCAAAATGGGACCCACTACAATTTATGATAGACGAGTGCCATGCGCGCGGCATGGAGTTGCACGCTTGGTTAAACCCCTATCGCGTCACCGCAAGCAAAAATCAGAACACCCAATTACCCGCTAGCCATATTTTCCGCCGCCATCCCGACCGATTCGTAACCTACGACGGCAAATTATACTTCGACCCCGGCATACCCGAAAATCGCAAATTCATCTGCGACGTCGTTGCCGACATCGTATCGCGTTATGACGTCGACGGCATCCATTTCGACGACTATTTCTACCCATATCCAGTTGCCAAACGTCCGTTCCCCGACGACAAATCATACCGCAAATACGGCAATGGTATGCCACGCGATGATTGGCGACGCCGCAACGTCGATTTGCTCATAAAAGAACTCCACGAACGCATCACCGGTCTCAAACCCTGGGTACGCTTCGGCATCAGTCCGTTCGGCATCTTCCGCAATAAAAAAAGCGATCCGAAAGGCAGCAATACCAACGGACTCGAAAATTACGACTCTCTCTATGCAAACGTACTCCTTTGGGAGCAACAAGGATGGATCGACTACCTCCTCCCTCAGCTATATTGGGAAATCGAACACAAATCAGCTTCATACAGCGTACTAGTTGATTGGTGGAACGATAATGCCGGTCAAAATCGCCACCTCTATATCGGTCAAGATGTCGCTCGCACGATGACAAAACCCGACCTAGCACCATCGACTCAAGCATCTCAATTGAAGACCAAAATCGAGATGACCCGCAAAGCCGATAACATACAAGGCAACTGCTGGTGGCCGGGGTATTCGCTCTGCAAAAACGTAGGAGGCATTGCCGATTCGCTCCAAACCAAATTCCAAGCGACTCCGGCTCTCGTGCCGGCTTATACTTGGATGTCGGATAGCGTGCCCGAACCAGTCAAAGGACTACGTCCGACATCCGACAACACATTTTCGTGGGATAGCTTCAAAACGACCGAAAGCGTTGACGATGTTGTAAAATACGCCATCTATCGCTTTGACCACCGCGATGATATCGACCTCGAACGAGCCGGAGCTCTCACGGCAATAACATACACCACATCGTACACCGCAACCATTCCGGGTGTATATGTAGTAACAGCTCTCAATCGCGCAAATAACGAATCAGAACCCTCTCAAGCGATAATCATACGGTAACTCGATATGCTCACAACCGTCATCGTACCAGTACATAACACCGCCGACTACCTCGAAGAATGCATCGAAAGCATCTTGGGGCAGTCGGTAGATGTGGAATTAATACTCGTCGATGATGCATCGACAGATGACTCCGGCCTTATATGCCGCCGATACGCGGCGAATCACCCCGAAAAGGTATCAATCATCACAACAAACGGTGTAGGCGTGTCAGAGGCTCGCAATTGCGGTATACGAGCAGCTAAAGGGGAGTATCTCTGCTTTGCCGATTCCGACGACGTGATTATCAACGGAGCTTTAGCGCATTTAACAGCCATCCTCGATTGTCATACGGAATGCGGTATAGCCGTCGGGCAATTCACACAATCTAAAAAAAACATCAATAAAGCAACAAAAACACGCATTCTGACAGCCGTCGATGCCATATCTGATACATTATACCAAAAGACACTAGCACACCCGTCAGCATGGGCTAAATTATATCGTAGAGACATATTTAAAGACTGCAAACTATTCGTTGCAGGTCGTCGCTACGAAGACCTCGAAATATTTCCTCGTCTGTATATGGCATCTAAAATGGTAGCCGTAACAGATATGACGGTATATTATTATCGTCCCAATCCTGCAAGCTTCATCAACTGCTGGACATCGGATCGGCTCGACACTCTGTGGGCAACGGAGAGGATAGGGGAGTGGTGCGCAAATGTCTGCCCGGAGCTAATAAAAGCAGCGACAGCTCGCCGTTTTAGCGCACTATACAACATATTCAACCTTGCCATAACAAACTCCAATAACGAACTGGCAACCGATGTATTCGCCAAACTAAAAGAGCTACGTCGCCAAACAATTATAGACAGAAACGTACGCCTAAAAAACAAAATCGGAGCACTGATCACATACGCCGGACAAGGAATCTGTACGTTTATTAGCAAGGTCGTTAATTGACACTATTTATCTTGCTGTATATAGTCTGAAAAATCGTCAACGATACAAATTACACAATCCTTAATGTCCAGGAGTTTGCCTTTCAAATAATCTTGGACCGAATAGATAATATAATCATCCGGATTCTCATCTATATATTGTAGAGACTTCATAAATGAGAGCCAATCACTACTTTTCCGGTCAATAGCATCATAAAGATATTCGCCATAACCTTGATCCGCGAAATAGTATGCACAATCGCATCCATACGCTTTCAACTGAGAATATATTTGGCGTCTAAAGTCATCGATTGCTATTTTATTAACGCCTTCGTATGGCATTGTAAACGACTCTTCAAACGAGAACCATCGCCCACCAAAATTCTCTGAAAATTCAACAATTTCCTTATATAAACGTGTATCAATATATGGATCGTCAGATTCAAGTTTGCATAAGTCGTAAGACTCTGAGAATATGTCACTACAAAAGTCCTCGTTGGCATATTCCTGTACAAAATCTACACTGTCAATCGAAGTAAGTTGTGCGTATATACGTCGTGCACATTCATTCTTAATTTCGAATCTGTATTTGTAGCCAATTCTGCCCGTGTCAAGCAACATTATCTCTTGCCATTTAGGTATACCAGAAGGGGAGTGAATGATATTCTTTTCCTTGTCGAACTCCCATTTAATATAATAGCCAATACTGATTGTCCCATCAAAAACAGATGCCAAAACCTTTGCAGTCTCAATTGGATTATCAATTGGAAGTCTATGATTTGTGCCAATAGCAACAATATCCCAGCCCATACATATAATTGATTTAAGATGTCGCGACTTTATTAGAGCCATCAAATAAAGTCTACGACACAATTTAACAATGAAAGGGTATAGTAATTACAAGGTATCTCGGTCAAATTGAGCCTTTAGTTCTTTGTGAGATGCAAGGAACTCCTCACAATCTTTTTGGATTGTAGGGTCGGTATTATATTGAGAATTTAAACGAAAGAATAGTCCCCAAAATTTATCTTGCTCTTCTTTTAGTTTGTAATACTGAAACGCGCAATCTAATGAGATCAATCGAGCGCGTAACGCTTCCATTTCATCAAAAGTCATAATCGTAAAGTTTTTGTTCGCTGCAAATTTAGCGAAAAATAAATAAGAAAAAAATATTTGTTTTAGGTCAAAAAAACAGCGCATCCTGAGTTGTTACTTGCGATTCACTTTATCGTCAACACAACAATTCGACACTCGTTAATCAATCCAATCGACAGATGAAATCCGACTTCCAAGAGTTCGCTAATCAATCAAATGTAAATGATGAAAATGTTAAAGTTGAAATAGGGTAGCTCTGCATAAACCTATTTAACATAATCCTCATTATGAAATTACCCAAATAGGGGAATTAATAAGATATTTCGATCGGTTCATTCAGGGGTTCGATACAGCAAATGATTCTTAGAAATATAGCGAATAAACCGGGAACGACATTACACTTTAGACGCCAATAACACACCGCGCTGCAACAACAGAAAGTCGGCAGCGCGGTGAATAATCAATCGTCAGCAGGATTAAAGGTATCGAAACTATTGTCCGTGTACAAAACAATGATCGACTTGATGCGTTTGCGAGGATTGGTCCCGATAGGGATATTTACCTCTCCATCCGGAGGTGAACAAAGAACTGAAGCCGTCCAAGGACGCGAATTAACACTTTCTGAGGTCTCCGAAGCATCTTGAGACTGAAAACTAGGGGTTACAACCGTTTTTTGCTTAGATTGATTTGAAATTTTAGAATCAGAAATAGGCTGATCGTCGTTGTTATACAATTGAGATTCAGACTCTTGGAAGTCGAAATTCATCAAAGAATCGTCAATTTGAGGCTCTGAGATTTCAAAATTTGAATTTTGACGCATAGTTCCTCGACCAAATAGCAGCCACACGATGTCAAGGTCCGGAAAACTCTCATCAAGTTTTGCCAGAATCTGATTATTGATCGATTTATTGCGACCATGTAACAATTGCGATAAAGTAGGTCGAGGAATAGATGCTTTATCTGCAAATTGAGTGCTTGAAAGCCCGGTATGCGCAATAAATTGCTTAAGTCGTTGAATTATAGGGTTATCCTGCGGATCTTCCATTTGGATTGAGTTTGTAAATTTTACGTGTGCAAATGTAAAGAAAATAATTTAATTGTGCAAATTGTT
>CAZYYV010000044.1:0-9665 GCA_964651295.1 uncultured Bacteroides sp. | reverse complement strand
TGCAAAAATATGTAAATCGAATTTCAAGAGGGATTGCATCTTGAAATTTGCAAATATAACCCAATTAGTGGGCTCTGTAAATCGTATTTAGAAACAGAATTTGGAGTACTCTACCCTACTATAATTCTATTTGCAACACTAAACACACTGATGAAAATCTATATTGCAAAACCAAAACTAATTTACTAATCTAAAAATTTCGAATATTAAATCGTAAATACAGTATAATTTCACACTGCAAATTTGCGAAAATTAAAAAATCACGAGTAATTGTTCAATAATTTACAAATATAACAATCTCAGACAACGGAATATTGGCAAATTCTACCAGCACAATACTTATTATCAGCCACTTAAACCACAAAAATCAGCAAATTACTCCCCTACTAACCCGATCTGAAATAGAAAAAGCCGGGTAAAAAAGCAAAAAAAAAGAGGTATTCTCACGAACACCTCCATAATTCATCATCACATTATGCATAAACTGCTTCAAAAAGCCCGTAAAAGTCATCTACTCTCCACCGTCGCCCAATCAACAATATTCCATAACTGCGACAGAGCTTCGGCTCGACGATTTTGATAATCGAGATAGTATGCATGTTCCCACACATCGAATGCCAAAAGCGGAGTCAACCCTTCAGTGAGCGGATTCTCTGCATTCGAACCTTGAGTGATCAGAAGTTTTCCCGCCTCATCGCGCGACAGCCAAACCCATCCAGAACCGAACAAGCCGACACCGGCATCGACGAACAACTGCTTGAATTGGTCGAACGAACCGAAATCACGATCGATTGCACGGCGCAAATCTCCTTGAGGTTTTCGTCGTCCATCAGGCGAAAACGAAAAGAAATAGAAGATATGATTCCAAGCTTGCGACGCATTATTAAACAAAGCACCAGTTGCATTGATAATGATATCTTCGAGTTCCGAGTCTTCAAACTCCGTGCCCTTGATTAGTCGATTGAGATTATCGATATACGCACGTTCGTGTTTTCCATAATGACATTCCATAGTGCGCGCACTAATATACGGAGCGAGTGCATCCATGTCATATAACAATTCCGGCAATTCGTAGACCATATCACTTATAATTAATGATTACTACAGAGCAAACAAGCGAAATAAGCAGATTGTTCAGTCAACTCTCTGAGATTTTAAAATTCGGCGACGCTCGAGGAATCCCTCACAAATTTTGAAAAATTGAAAAAGAGGCCTACATAGTAATAAATCATTTACTAAATATGTGAAAAAAATTAGCCACACATGAGTCTTATCAAAAACAGACTTAAAACGGGAATCTATGCGAATTCACTTCCGAAGAATTAAAGACACTTAGCAACGCATTATATACGAAAGTCTATTTGGCCGACGAATTATCTCAAGACAATTAATTCAATATTTTTTTCGTACCTTTGTAGCCGAATTCACGGACAATCGTTTTGTAATCCTCATCGGAGGGTATTGCAACAAATAGTTACAATGCTGGATAAGATGACTGGGTAAAACCAATCACCTATTCAGTTTTTTTATACAGATATATGAGTACAGATACCATCAACTTCGAAACCGGTCGTATACCTACCTTATTTCGCAAAATACTAATTCCGACCTTACTCGGCACTCTTGCACTATCGGCGGTTACCGCCATCGACGGCATATTCATCGGACATGGCGTCGGAGCCGAAGGTGTCGCAGCCGTTAATATTATTGTGCCGATATATCAAATAATGTCGGGACTTGGACTGATGGTTGGTGCCGGATGTTCTGTTGTAGCATCGATTTTCACAGCTCAGAAAAACAATGCCGAAGCTCGTAAAAACATCTCGCATGCAATCGTTATATCTTCTGCCATAACAATTCTGCTAACCATCGTCATATTATCAGCGCCAACCTATACCGCACGACTTCTCGGTGCATCAGAGACCCTTATGCCACCTGTACTCGACTATCTCAAATGGATTATGCCCTGCTTCGTATTTGAGATGTGGAGCTTGATCGGCCTATTCATCATCCGCATTGACGGCTCGCCTCGCTATGCCATGTGGTGCAACATCATACCCGGCATACTCAACGCCATACTCGATTGGCTCTGCATCTTTCCTCTTGGCATGGGAGTAAAAGGAGCTGCGATAGCCACAACAACAAGTATAATGGTGGGCGGCATAATGGCATTGATTTACCTCCTTTTCTTTGCAAAAGATCTGCGATTACAGCCAGTGCTACTTAACAGAGGAGAGCTCTGTGCGATGATGGATAACCTCCGCCGTCAATGCACCATAGGCTCATCTACTCTCTTTGGCGAACTCACACTTGCCGTACTCATATTCATAGGCAACTTAGTATTTATGCGATACTTGGGAGATGCTGGAGTCGGAGCATTCGGCATCGCGTGCTACTACACTCCATTTTTCTTTATGGTGGGCAACTCCGTTGCACAATCGGCTCAGCCGATTATCAGTTACAACTACGGACGCAACCGCTGGACAGAAGTCAGCCAAACACGTCGTCTACTTATCACTACATCCCTAGGTCTCGGAGCACTCGTTACATTGCTATTTACAATCATTCCACAACATCTCGTAGCACTCTTCGTCGATATTGATAGCGAAGCCGGTCGCATAGCAATTGACGGCTTCCCGTACTACGCCACCGGCATCATATTTTTTATCGTCAACATATCCATTATCGGCTATTATCAAAGTATCGAACAGATCAAACAAGCCACAGCACTCGTTTTCCTCCGAGGTTTCATATTCCTCATTCCAAGTTTCATCTTACTACCAGCACTCCTAAACATCAAAGGAATATGGTTAGCGATGCCCGCTGCCGAACTTATTACCACTATTGTAATCGCATTATCGCTCATTAAGCGAAAAATATAGTAAAAAAGACAAGCGAAAATTGACGATTTTGTTGTAATTTTGAAGTCGATAAACGAAATCAATGAAACGGATAGTAATCTACGCCTCCATACTTCTTATGCTATCGTCATGCGGTAGCAAGAAGAAAGTGTCGCACGACGCAAACTACGTACGACATGAAGACGTGTACTATACACAGAAAGAACAACAGAAGAACGAGACTCCGCAGCCATTTAAGCCTTCAAAAACGACTACTAAACCCAGCAAGCAAACCGACCTTGGCAAATCGCTTGAGAAAGAAGCTCGGTCGTGGCTTGGCACTCCATATCGATACGGTGGAGAATCTCGTAAAGGCACCGATTGCTCCGGACTTGTGATGAGCGTTTATCGCGATATTGCCGGAATCAAACTACCACGTTCGTCTCGCGAGATGCAAGCCGAATGTCAAGCAATCAAAACATCTCAACTTCGCAAGGGAGACCTTGTATTCTTCACTTCTTCAAAACGAGGACGAGTAACTCACGTAGGACTCTACCTCGAAAACGGCAACTTCATCCACGCCTCATCGTCGCGTGGTGTTATAATCAGCAACCTAGATGAAGATTACTATGCTCGCCACTTCCACTCTGCCGGTCGAGTTATCGACACTTCTACTGAATCAGAGATGACCATCATCGACGAATTGGCATTCACAGAAGCTACTCAGCCATCTCATGTAGTTGTACGCGAAACAATCGTAGTAGTCGAACGAATCATCGACACCGTCTACATCCCATCACCCGAACGTCTGCAAGACGACTCCATTCGATCGAAAGTCCGTTCTGCTATGTCGTTTTGACATAAGAAATAACAACTGCCGCACGAGCTCAAGCCCATGCGGCAGTTGATTTATTTGAAATTACTTATTAGCGAAGAGCAAAATTAGCTTCAGCAAGCATTTGGCGGTAAGCATACACACCGGCTTCCGAAATTTCGACAGTGCGGTAGTCATTACCAGTACCCATAGGGACACTTACGTGAGTATCATCAACGAATGTAAAGAGCACATGTTCTTGACCATTGATATTTACGCTCCAGCTCTTATTGTCTGCATCGAAGTTTAGACGAGTCTTGCTACCATCGGTGTAGCTAATAATATCGTAACCCTTATCGTCATTTTTCACGAGGTAGCGACCATCGTTGCCTTCGATAATTTTTTCACCATTTGCCATGGGATTCGAGCCGCTCCAGAACTCAATGCTATTAAGCACTAAGATGTCGGCCAAGCAAGACACTTCATACACAGGAAGGATCCAGAAAGCGAAGAATACGAGTTCGTTAACGAACTTATTTCCCACATTCTGATTCCAACCGAGGAGACGGTTAGTAAGTGAGAAACTACCGATACACGAAGGTGTTGTGATGGCTGTAAAGCACATCAAAGCCGCGAGAGCGGCAGGTAAGATTTTACGTTTCATAGTCTTACGGTTTAAATGGTGTAAGTTAATAATCGAAAGTTCCGAAAGGTGTAACAAGAGTAAGTTGCTTACCTTGACCTTCTTCAACACGGCCGATAACTTTGGCAGGAACGCCAAACGACTCGGAAATGGCGATGATATCGGCAGCAACAGATGCGGGGCAATAGATCTCCATACGGTGCCCCATATTGAATACGCGATACATTTCGCGAGGATCTGTACCCGATTGACGACGAATTACATCGAACAACGGAGGTACATCGAAGAAGTTATCTTTGATAACATGTTTGTTGTTAACAAAGTTCATAATCTTTGTTTGAGCGCCACCAGAACAGTGAATCATACCATGCACACTGCTACGGTACTTTTCGAGGACTGCTTTGATAACAGGAGCGTATGTACGAGTGGGCGAAAGGACGAGTTTACCGGCATTGACTGGAGCTCCTTCAACAGCATCGGTCAATCCGAGACTACCACAATACACGAGTTCTTGAGGAAGACCATTATCGTATGTTTCAGGATACTTTTCTGCCACCGACTTTCCGAATATATCGTGACGAGCCGAGGTAAGACCATTGCTACCCATACCGCCATTATATTCAGTTTCGTATGCAGCTTGGCCATACGAAGCGAGACCGATGATAACATCACCGGCTGCGATATTTGCATTGTCGATAACATCGCTGCGACGCATACGACAAGTAACCGTACTATCAACAATAATAGTGCGAACGAGATCGCCTACGTCGGCAGTTTCGCCACCGGTTGAATAAATATTCACACCATATTTACGAAGTTCTTCAAGGAGTTCTTCTGTACTATTGATGATAGCCGAAATCACCTCACCGGGAACGAGACGCTTATTACGACCAATAGTCGACGAAAGGAGAATATTATCGGTAGCGCCTACACAAAGAAGGTCGTCGATATTCATAATCAAGGCATCCTGTGCGATACCTTTCCACACCGAAAGATCGCCGGTTTCGCGCCAATAAGCATATGCGAGCGAAGATTTAGTACCGGCACCATCGGCATGCATAATATTGCACCACTCGGGATCACCGCCGAGGTAGTCGGGAACAATTTTGCAGAAGGCGCCTGGATAAAGGCCTTTGTCGATGTTTTTGATTGCCGAATGGACGTCGGTCTTAGTCGCCGAGACGCCGCGGAGGTCATACCGTTCGTTTGACATGATGCAGTTTTTCTTTTGTATTGGTTTATTTTAATTTATTTACTTTTGAGGGCTCACCTACGACCCAAAGGATATCTCCGGCTTGAAAGACTAGGTCGGGGCGAGAATCAATATGTTCGTCACCACGGTCGACTGCGACTACAAGAGCGTCGTAAGTGTTGCGTAGCGATGACGATTGAGGAGTCTTTGAAATCAGAGGAGATGTTTCGCTGAGGAGGATGCTGGTGAGTTTGATTTGCGAAGCATCAATTTTGATGTCGCTTTCAGGCAACATTGCTTCCACTTCGGGTAACATTGCCTCAATCTGAGCATCAGTGCCGATAACACTTATAACATCACCGGGGTATATGCGAGTTTCTCCATCTGGGATGGCGATATAGGATGCTTCGCGCTGAATACCTATGATATTTACGCCGAAGCGATGACGAATATCAGAATTTTTGAGGCGTTCGCCGGCAAACGCGCAAGCAGTACCGACAGTCATATAAGCAAGGTGAAGGTCATTCACAACTTCGTTCTTCTTGCCACTTCGACGAAGTTCTCGTTCGTTGAGATTATCCAAAAATTTACTCTCGATATGAGCCATACTTTGACGCACTCGTTTTGAAAAAACTAATACTGTCAGCGCCACCACAGCAATAGCAACTGCAATTGCTGCACTTGCCGAGTAGAAGAGAGTTACGGCTCGAGCTACAAAGAGAATTGCAATAATAAAACGGAATACAGTAATAACGAAACGAGGCACTTTACCGGCTCCGATTTCGCCATCAGTTTTAGCTGCCGACGGGGGCAACATCAATGCCAATAAGAAAGGCGACATTGCCGATATTGTAATTATGGCACATACAAGGTGGCTCCATTCACCGGCAATTTCATCGATATGCGGACGCATATACTTGTCTGCCACAATGATAATACCGATAAGAACTACCGAGTACAACGCAGTTCGCCAAAGGTAACGTTTGATAACACGACCCCAAGGGCGTCCGGCTGCGTGACCACGATCGGCTTGCTCTTGATAGCGATTGATAAGGAATTGGAGCGGTCTTGGCAGATGTCGTTCGACAAAATTGTAAGCCGGTTCGCTCAATTTAATAAAGTATGGAGTGGTGAATGTAGTTATTACCGACACAGCTACGACAATAGGATAGATATTGTTGTCGAGTACTCCGAGCGACATACCGAGAGTCGCAATAATGAAAGCAAACTCACCAATCTGAGTAAGAGAGAACCCCGACTGGATTGCCACACGGAGAGTCTGACCGGTGATAAGCATACCCGACGTGCCGAAAAAAATCATACCTATAATTACGGCACCGGACAAGATGAGAATCGGACCCCAATATTGGGCTAGAATTGTGGGCTGGACCATCATACCGACAGAGATGAAGAACACCGAGCCGAAGAGGTCTTTAACAGGAGTAACTACGTGTTCGATTCGTTCGGCATACGAAGTTCCGGCAAGTATCGAGCCCATCACGAAGGCACCGAGTGCGAGTGAGAAGCCGCAATAAACCGAGAACACCGCCATGCCAAGACAGAGGCCCATCGACACAACGAGAAGAGTCTCGCCATTGAGATAGCGACGGATACCGTTAAGAAGCGAAGGCAATACATACACCCCCACCAAGAACCATATAATAAGGAAGAAGAGTAGTTTGGCTACACTGTAAAGAAGTTCTGATCCTTCAACACTATTATTGATTGCAATCGATGAAAGGAGCACCATCATCAACACGGCGAAAAGATCTTCAACAATCAAGACCGCCAAAACGAGGGATGCAAACTTCTTCTGTCGCAAACCCATATCGTTGAATGCCTTAATAATAATCGTAGTCGACGACATCGATAGCATACCGCCAAGAAAGAGACTATTGATAAAATTGAAGTGCATCAATTTACCAATTGCAATACCGGTACACATCATGCCGGATATGATAACGAGTGCCGTTACGACTGCCGAACCACCGGAATTAAGTAGCTTCTTAAAACTGAATTCGAGTCCGAGCGAGAATAAGAGGACTACGATACCGATTTGTGCCCAAAAGTCGATATTTGCTTCATTGGCAACCGAAGGAAGATATTCAAAATGAGGACTTGCCAAGAAACCTGCCACTATATACCCTAGCACTACTGGTTGCTTTATCCACTTAAAGAGCACAGTTACAAATGCTCCAAGAAGGAGTATAAATGCAAGGTCGGTAATAAGTCCTTCTACTTCCATCGTCAAATACTCAATTGATTTGCTAGTGTAATCGACTTAGTCGGGTGCAACTTTTCGAATTCGGCAAAGAGGTCGATATAGTTGGTAGACTCGCGCAGAAGCACCACCAAATTAAGGCGAGTCTCTGCAGCTTCATAGTCGTAGTCGACATACACGTCGTTTATATGAATCTTATGTTTAGTTAATATTTTGCGGTAGTCATCGATATCACGCAATATCTCGGCAGTGCGAACATGAATGATTCTCGACTCCGAACCTTTGCTCACTCGTTGTTCGATGAGTTCGAGCCGTACGAGGATAAAGAGAATCAATGCACAAGCCACAATTGAGAGTATATACATACCCAATCCGACTGCCATACCGATTATAGCCACCATCCAAATACCGGCTGCGGTAGTGAGTCCGCGTACCGAACCTTTCATTTGGATTATAGCACCTGCTCCTAAAAAGCCGATACCGGTAATCACTTGGGCTGCAATACGACCCGGGTCGCCATTCTTAAGCCCCATATACTCTTGCGGAACATATATCGATAGCAACATTGCCATAGTTGCACCCATCGAAATCAATGAGAACGTACGCACACCGGCAGTCTGTCCTTTTCGTTTGCGTTCGTATCCCACCACAGCGCCGAGAAGCATGCTTAGCACAAGCTTGAATATCGACCCTATAGTATTAATCTCAACTGAGTTGATATCGTGATATATATGTTCGAGCAATTGCATCAACGAAGATTAAACTGACGAGAAGTGAGGCGGAAGTTATCGGCAAAAAGTTCTACCGTATAGTCGCCTGCGATAAGCGGTGTATTTACATCGTAATATATTGTAATTCCACCAATTTCTTCACCGGCATATTCGATTAGTTTCTTAGCGGTGTACTCTACATTGCCACCTTCGAAGTGGAAAGTGCCGCCCTGACCGAGCAACTGCCCCGACGGAGAGATGATACGCATGTAGATGGTCTTTTCGCCAACGGGAGTCGAGTTGTTCTGAGGGATGGTGAACGTAGCACAGAGCTGCACAGCTTTTGTTACTTTCTTTTCTTTCTTACCCTTCTTATTGAGGGGCGCAAGAGAAAGTCCGGTTACATTTAGGCGTTCAGCGAGTGTCATTCGTTCGCTGAGTTCTTCATTTCGACGAGTTGTCTCATTCACCTGATTATTGAGGCGAGTGTTACGTTCTTTAATTTGCTTATTCTCAGTACGAAGTGCTTCATTCTCCTTATTAAGACGATCAATTTCTTCTACGTAGTGACGAAGGAGTGCGCGAAGTGTATCAATTTCACCACGAAGTTTGGTAATTTCCGCCACGCTCTTTTTCTTCTGGCTGGCTAGTTCTTGCTGAAGTTTCTCTACCTGCAGGCGAGCAGCTTCGTATTTATCGTTGAGTTCGCGCTTCACGGAGTCATCCATGATATATTTACGCGAATTCTCAAATTGTTCGAATTCATCGTTAAGGTCTTGATAGTCGCGTTCGAGGTCGCGCTGCGCCATATCGAGCTGCATTTGCTCCATCTGCATTTGAATTGCACTGGCTTCTTTACCCGACTTCACTGCATAGAACACGAGACAGAATACCAAGATAGCACCAACTACGGCTCCACCGACAATAAAATAATTACGATATTTCGCAAAGAAACCGCCACGAGGCGATTGATTGTTACTGTTTGTATTGTTCATATTTGTCATTACATTCTATTTCTGCTATGCAAAGTTACGGAATTATATGCGAACCGCCACAATCCGAAACCTTAAAAATGCTTTTCGAACTATGATTTGCTTATTCGCAGAATAATTTAGTTTGTTATTTGGTCATATCGAACTAAATATTTAGCCTTGCACATAAAACAAATGAGATTATCAATGGGATCAAGCGAAACTGCTCGCATTGGCCGTATGGGTAATTTTGAAGTTATCATCTATACCGACG
>CAZYYV010000043.1:0-20922 GCA_964651295.1 uncultured Bacteroides sp. | reverse complement strand
CTTTTGTTGCGTCAGAAACTGACTCACTTCTTTTACGGAGGGATATATAAAAAGAGAAAGCTTCTCGAGAAACTCAAGAAGCCTTAACTTTGTTGCGGAGGCAGGACTCGAACCTACGACCTTTGGGTTATGAGCCCAACGAGCTACCACTGCTCCACTCCGCGATGTTTTCGTACTGCAAAGGTAGGAACTATTTTTGGAATGGCAATAGGAAATATGTTGTTTAACACATTTTTAACACTTATTCGCAAAAATCCCATGTATTTTAGCCTAAAAAGACTCCCAAGAGCGTTGCTCCGGGGAGTCTTACTATATAAAATAGGGAAATGAATGTTTATTTTTTAAGCAATCGAATAAGTTCACCAATCCAAAATACTACCGAAGTAGCAACGATGATGATAACCCAGTCGATAATCTGGAGAGGAGTAACAGAGAAGAACGGACCACCGATAGTAACAATTGCAATCTGACCAAGTACGATAAGAAGTGCGATTGTGATATATCCGCTTGCGCCATTTAAGTGGAGAGCCGAACGACCGGTGCCGAATGCGCGTGCATTGAACATATTCCAGAACTGAAGGAATACAAACGAAGTGAAGAAAATCGACAATTCGTAATCAGAGAGTCCGGTATTATCGCCCATCGGAAGCGAACCGATCTGAGTAAGGCAAGTAAGGTCGGTGTGTTCAAGATAGTAAAGGAATACGAAGAGGATGACGAAGAATAGCAGACCAATACCTACGATAAATCGATACATACCCTTAGTAATAATAAACGCATCGCGGCTACGTGGTTTATCTTTCATGACAGATTCCGAAGGAGGAAGCGAAGCCAAAGCCATTGCAGCGAAGGTGTCCATAATAAGGTTAACCCATAGCATCTGAGTAACAGTCAGAGGCGACTGCATGCCCATAAAAGCGCCAGATAGGACTATAAGACACGCGACTACATTTACAGTCATCTGGAAAAGGATGAAGCGCTGGATATTCTGGTATAGCGAGCGACCCCACATAACGGCACGGCCAATCGACTTGAAGGAGTTGTCGACAATAGTGATGTCGGAAGCTTCTTTAGCGACAGATGTGCCATCACCCATCGAAAGGCCAACGTGAGCAGCCTTAAGAGCCGGAGCATCATTAGTTCCGTCGCCAGTAACAGCAACAACTTGATTATTTGTCTGAAGAGCTTCGACAAGACGTTTCTTATCCATCGGGCGAGCACGAGCGATGATTTTAAAATCGCCAACACGTTCGAGAAGTTCTTTATCAGATAGTTCGGCAAATTCTACGCCGGTGATAATATTGCGGTCGTCGTCGACAGCATCATTCCACAAGCCAATTTGACGGCCGATTTCCTTAGCCGTACCCGGAGTATCACCAGTAACAATCTTCACGCCAACTCCGGCATCAATCACCTCACGAACAGCGGCAGGCACTTCAGCACGAACGGGATCGGAAATAGCGGCAACACCAATAAATACAAGACGATTAGCGGCTACTTTATTATCTACTATAGTAGCATCTCCGTCATCAAGAACTTGGTAAGCGAACGCGAGAGTACGCATTGCCATATTCTGGTAGCCGAGGAGGAGGTCGTCGACTTCAGTCTTGCTTACGCCGGCAGTGTCGGAACACAGGCTGAATACAATTTCGGGAGCACCCTTTACATATAATATACGCTGACCATTCGCCGAACGGACCACAGTAGCCATATATTTACGCTCGGTAGAGAACGGAAGTTCCTCAATACGGACAGCACGATCGCGATAAGGAGCGTAGTCGATACCATTATCCTTCATCCAAAGGAGAAGCGCACCTTCGGTTGGATTTCCTAGGACCGATGGTTTATCGCCCGAGAGGTCGAGTTGAGCTGTTGTATTAGCAGCGATACCTTCGTAAACGATATCATCGGAAGGATTACCGAACAAATTTGTCTTATAGATGCGCATTTGGTTCTCAGTGAGAGTACCTGTTTTATCAGTACAAATCACCGTTGTAGCGCCCATAGTTTCGCAAGCGTGAAGCTTACGCACAAGATTATTTGTCTTGAGCATACGGCGCATCGAGTAAGCCAACGAAAGAGTTACAGCCATCGGCAAACCTTCGGGAACCGAAACGACAACAAGAGTTACGGCAATCATCAAAGACTGGAGGAAATAAGCCAAGAAGCCGAACATTTCGAAATCCATCTCAGAGAAGTACATCGTAACACGTCCTATAACGATGATTGCACCGATTACATACGAAAGGCGCGAAACAAGCTTACCCAGACCGTCAAGTTGCTCATTAAGAGGAGTTTTGACAGAATCATCAATCTGGGCAGCTACAAACACCTTGCCATTTTCGGTCTTATCGCCAACGGCAGCCACTTCCATAACACCGTGTCCTTCCATCACTTTTGTACCACGGAGGACATTATTGGACGGAAATGTGGCATCCGGGTCGAACTGCTCCGGATCGATAGTTTTGTGGCATATAGGTTCACCGGTAAGAGTCGACTCGTCAACGTTAAGCGAAACAGCTTCAAGTAGGACGCCATCGGCAGGAATATCGGCACCGGTATTAAGGATAACAATATCGCCAACAACGACGTCTTTCTTCGAGATAGACGTAGCATTACCATTACGAATTACCTGAACCGGCTCATCGTCGTTTACTTGATTAAGGATGGCAAATTCGCGGTCGGCTTGAAGTTCGAAATAGAATGCAAGACCAGTTGCAAGAAGAATTGCGACAAAGATACCTACCGGCTCGAAGAATACCGTCAAACCTTCATTCAGCCCCCAATACTCATAGCACGAAATACCCACAGATAGGATACCCGCTACAAGAAGGATAACAACTAGAGGATCGGCGAATTTCTTCAAAAAACGGTTCCACAGACTTTCTTTCTGCGGGGGTGTGAGAATATTCACACCATTCAAGTTCCGGCTCTCAAGAACTTGACTATCAGTCAAGCCGGAATAATGATTTTTCTGACTCATTTCACAAATTGTACTCAAATGTTTTGCAGTCGGCAAAGATACTTAAAAACATGGAAGTGTGCCATAGAAAGATCAAAATTTCACATTTTTATAACAATTTCTTAATGTCGCCTCCACGAAAAGATGTGTCAAAACGTAATTTATACTACTAATACATTTACTATTCTTAAATACAAGCAAACTTATTCAGATGCTTGCCCGGAGAATCCCATTGAAAAGTAAGCTAGACACCAAAAATCTAATATTCAAGTAGAGGGTTTGCGGATTCCGCCCTCAAAGCCTTTGCTCATTCAATCAAAAAGATTAACTTTGCATAACTAAACACTATTGATATGCTTGAAATCAGCGAAATATTCAATGCAGCTGCAGTCCTCCAAGGAGTAGCTCGCAAGACAGCAATCATCCCGGCTCCTAAAATCAAGCCCGGCGAAGAAATTTTCCTCAAAACTGAAAATCTTCAGCTCACAGGCTCATTCAAACTACGTGGCGCGTATTACAAAATATCTCAACTCACAGAAGAAGAGAAGGCACGCGGCGTAATTGCATGTTCGGCAGGCAACCACGCACAAGGCGTTGCCCTCGGAGCAACTCACAATGGCATTAAGTCGCTCATCTGTCTCCCTGCAGGTGCACCAATATCGAAAATCGAAGCAACAAAGAACTATGGCGCAGAAGTTTGCCTCGTGCCCGGCGTCTATGATGATGCGTACGCACACGCTATGGAACTTCAGAAAGAACACGGCTACTGCTTCGTACATCCCTTTGACGACCCCAAGGTTATTGCAGGTCAAGGTACTATCGGTCTTGAAATTCTCGACCAAATGCCCGATGTAGAAGCAGTAATCGTTCCGATTGGCGGAGGCGGTCTTATTTCGGGTGTTGCATTCGCTATCAAGACATTACGCCCCGACGTTAAGGTTTATGGAGTTCAGTCGTCAGGAGCACCATCGATGGCAGCATCGCTCAAAGAAGGTAAGCTCTGCCATCTCAACGATGTAACAACTATCGCAGATGGTATCGCCGTTAAAGAACCGGGTATCAACACATTCGAGATGTGTAACAAATACGTCGATGAAGTAGTAACAGTAACCGACGACGAAATAGCAGCCGCAATCCTAGCCCTTATCGAACAGCAAAAGCTCGTAGCCGAAGGTGCCGGTGCTGTAGCAGTTGCAGCAGCGATGTTCGATAAGCTACCTATTGCCGGCAAAAAGACAGTGTGTCTCGTGTCGGGCGGGAATATCGACGTGAATACACTCAGCCGCGTTATTACTCGCGGATTGAGCAAGAGCGGTCGTAATTTCACCTTTATTATCGACCTCGCCGATAAACCAGGACAACTCTCGGGCGTATGTAGCGTAGTAGGCGATCGGGGAGGTAATATCATCTCTGTTACCCACGAGCGTATCAATACCAGCACAGCAATCAATGGTTGCACCATCCGTCTAGAACTTGAAACTCGCGACTCAGCTCATATCGAGGAAATCCGCTCAGCCCTCGCATCGGCAGGGTATAAGGTGATGAATTAACCGAACAATTATTCTTTAGATAATATCATATATAAATGAAGAAAATAACCACATTCATGCTTGCAGCAGCTATCGGTGCTGCACCTGCATTTGCAGAAGCACCCGCCGATAGTGTAGCTACTGATTCAATCGAAAAATTTGTATTTACCGACATTATCAGCATCCCTACAACATCGGTTAAAGACCAGAATAAGTCGGGAACATGCTGGTGCTTTGCCGGCACCTCATATTTTGAAGATGAAATCGTCCGCTTGGGCGGCGATTCTCTCGACATCTCGGAGATGTACACCGTGCGTAAGTGCTATGAGGAAAAGGCAGAACGTTTTATCCGTCTATATGGCGAATGTAACTTTGCAGCCGGCGGTTCAATTATCGATGTACCTTATGTGTGGAAGCGCTATGGAGCCGTTCCCGAAGAAGTATATCGCGGACTCGAATACGGCGAAAGCAAGCATAATCACGGCGAACTTGATGCAGCTCTTTCGGCTTATCTCCACGCAGTAGTGAAAAAGCCCAATAAGCAACTCACCACCGCTTGGCGCAAGGGATTAAAAGGCATCCTCGACGCGTACTTCGGCGAAGTGCCCGAAACATTTGAGTACAAGGGCAAGACATATACGCCCCAATCGTTTGCGGCATCGCTACCTATCAATACCGAAGATTATCTTCCGGTAACATCGTTTACTCACCACCCCTTCTACGAAACATTTGCGGTAGAAGTACCCGACAACTGGCTATGGGCACAATACTACAACGTACCCCTCGACGAACTCAAAGCACTCGTGGATAATTCTCTCGAAAAGGGTTATCCTGTAGTGTGGGCAGCCGACGTGAGCGAAGGCGGGTTCAAATGGAATGATGGTGTTGCACTTATGCCTAAAGGCAAGACCGAAGGCGATATGGACGGCACCGAATTGGCACGTTGGGTGAAGCTTTCGGACAAAGAACGGTCGAACGACAAATTCAACTTCAGCGGTCCCGTTGAAGAAATCGAAGTAACACAAGAAAGCCGTCAGGAAATGTTCGACAACCAAGAGACTACCGACGACCACGGAATGGAACTCGTTGGCGTAGCAGTCGACCAGAAAGGCAATCGCTACTATAAAGTGAAGAACTCGTGGGATACAAACCAAATCTACGATGGATTCTTCTATGTATCTGAGCCTTATTTCCTCGCAAAGACAGTCGACGTACTCGTACACCGCGACGCAGTGCCTAAAGCGACTGCCAAGAAGCTCAAATTGACAAAATAGACGAATGACCCTCCGTTCATTAGCATACGTATGCGTAGCGTCGGCCCTGCCGGCGCTCGCATTGTTGTCGTGTAAAACGACCGAAGAGAACTATCGCGCCGCATACGAAAAAGCAATCGAAGCACAGAACGACAGCACTTCACTAGAGTCGACAATCTACGGTGCGCAACGCCGCCGAGTGGTCGAAGCAACAGTGAATACAGCCGAAGGATCCGTAGAAGTGCGTCGTGCGCGAGTTCGGGTAACCGATGGCACCGGCAGCCCCGACGACTTGCACCAATACAACGTTGTAGTCGGACAGTTTAAGCAGGTTTTTAATGCCAAATCGTTACGTCAACGTCTCGTAGATAAAGGATTCGATAAGACATTCGTTGTCGAGACATCAGAACCTTACTACTATATCGTAGTCGGGTCGTTCGACAGTGCAGCCGAAGCTCAAGATGCAATGAACGAGTTCAAAACTAAAAACGTTATCACAATGCGCGATGAGTTGCCCTTCGTACTCGATTGTCGCATTGCCCGAAAAGCCCAAACGACTAAATAACACTCATTCGATATGTTTAACTTCTTCAAGAAGAAGCCCAAAACGCCTGCAGAACTCTGCTTCAGCACCGATATCCACTGCCACCTTGTTCCCGGGGTTGACGATGGGGCCCAAAAAGCGTCGACATCAGTAGACCTAATCGAACAAATGCAGCAGTGGGGCATCCAGCGCATTATAGCGTCTCCACACGTCACACAAACGACATTTGAGAACAGCATCGAAACAATCACTCCTGCAGTAGCCGAACTGCGAGGTGAACTCGAACGACGAAATAATACTATCGACTTCAGCCATTCAGCCGAATATCGCATCGACGAACTATTTGCACGCCGATTGGCAGATAATGAGTTGATGCTTCTGCCAAATAACTATATTCTAATCGAGAATTCGTTTATGCAGGAGCCATGGAATATCGACCAACTCGTATTTGACCTTCAAGTTCGCGGGCTAAAGCCTATCCTCGCCCACCCGGAGCGATACGCTTACTACTACAATCAGAAAAAGCGCTATCACGAACTACACAACGCCGGCTTGCACTTCCAAATCAACCTCCTATCGCTTGCGCAAGCATACGGAAAGCAGGAACGTAAAATTGCCGAATACTTGATAGAGGAAGACCTAGTAGACTTTATCGGGACTGATATTCACAAGCAGTCGCATATCGATGCTATCAATAGCTACCTCGTCAGCAAAGAAGCTCACGCAGATATGGATGCATTGCGTGGAAAAATACTTAACGACAGCGTACTCTAATTACCCCCCGACTTGGCAAATATCTACGAAATACGCCGCTACGGCAAAATAGTGTTCCTCATAGCATCAGCAGCCGTGGTGGCTATTTTTCTGTACTTTTCCGACGGTCTCATCCGGAGTCTCTCGGAAGCAGAACGAGAGCGAATGCAGATTTGGGCTGATGCAACCAAGGAAATCGTGGCATCGACTACTCAGGAAGATGCTCCGGCAGCCGATATCGACTTTCTACTGAATATCATCCAGAGTAATACAACAATTCCCGTCTTGCTAACCGACAGCGAAGGGAATATACTTCAGCAGCGCAACTTCGATTTGCCAATAAAAAACGATACGGAAACATTCGGTTTGCCATCAGACCCAAAGAATCTCGAATTTTTAAAAGCGAAACTTGACGCCCTAAAGAGCTCGTCGAATGTTATTGAAATCGAAATTGCCGATGGCTTTTCGCAGTATCTCTACTACGAGGACTCTACCCTACTCAAACGCTTGAGTATCTTCCCTTACATCTTGCTTTTGGTGATGCTAGCGTTTATTATGGTGGTCTATTTTGCGGTATCTTCGACCAAAAAAGCCGAGCAAAACAAAGTCTGGGTAGGCCTATCGAAAGAAACGGCACATCAGCTCGGAACTCCTATCTCATCGCTAATGGCGTGGATGGAGCTACTGCCGGATATGGGTATTGATGGGGAAACACTTGCAGAAATGAATAAAGATGTCAATCGTCTGAGTACGATAGCATCGCGATTCTCTAAAATCGGCTCAGTACCCCGAATGACCGACGAAAACCTTATCGCCGTGATTGGCGATGCCGTAGGTTATATGTCGACCCGCATATCGCAACGAATTACATTGACTCACAAGCATACGGCAGACAATATAGCAGTTATGGCAAGTGCTCCGCTGCTTGAATGGGTGATAGAAAACTTGATAAAGAACGCAGTGGATGCGATGGAAGGCCATGGCAGTATCACCGTGGAAACAGAATCGAATACGACCACAGCTTATATAGAAATAAGCGATACCGGAAAGGGCATCGCTCGTAAGTACCATAAAACTATTTTTAATCCCGGCTACACAACTAAAGGACGAGGTTGGGGCCTCGGTTTGACACTTGCTAAACGAATTATCGAGCAGTATCACCAAGGGCGAATATTCATCAAACAATCGACTCCCGGAGTCGGCACAACCTTCCGTATTGAATTACCTCTGAAGTAAGCCGATTGATTTTATAGATTCATACGTTTAAGAAGGTTATAGGCAGGGATAATGCCAAGTTCTCCGGCTTTACTGAGGTCGGCTACACCGTCTTTGCTACGGCCTGCACGGAGAGCAATATAGCCACGGTTGAAGAAGGCTTCACCGAAGTCAGCTTTTAGTTCGATAGCCTTAGAGAAAGCCGAAGCAGCACGATCGTAGTCTTCCATTTCCATCAATAATGTGCCTTGATTGAAGTATGCGACAGCATTTCGAGGCGAAAGTTCAACCAGACGTTCGTAGTCGGCAAGGACATCACCAAGAGCTCGCTGAGTCATTGACATACGCATCATAGCATCGCCAGAAAACTCTTCTTTTTCGACTTGATATTTACCATATCGTGCTTGAGCACGAATCATATACGCCAAAGCAAGGTCGGGAGCCATAGCAATCGCTCGGTCGGCGTCTTTTTCAGCGTTAGCGTAGTCGCGCACGGTGATGAAGTCGAGAGCGCGACCAAGATAGTCGACAGGACGGCTGTTATGAGTAGCCAAGTAGGAGTTGTAGTAATCAATCGATTGGAAGTGACGAGCAGCCATAGATTGGTCGATATTAGGAACACGATTGGTAACTACAAGAGCAAAACGCAACATACGAGTAGCGTTCAAGTCGTCGACTTCACGGATATAATAGGTGTTTCGTCGCAACTCAGTAGGCGACGAATAGAACGAGAGCATCATGAGCGGCTCGGATTCGATAGTCAAATTGCGATCTTGAACACGTCCACGTATAGCCGAGTTGTTGTATTCCTCACGGAAGTCAGCGTTGTCGTTGACAGTAAGAAGTTGAGCGAAACGACGAGACACATGAGTATCGGCAGCCGAATTATCATTCGATGAAGAGCTTTCACTTGCATCATCCGAGACCACATCGGGCTGAGTAGCAGCGATTTCGCGGTCGTACTTTGCAGCGACTTCAGGAGTAAGAGCCTTCGTTAGAGCTTTACCTTTATTAAAGTCGGCTTCAGCTTTTGCTAACTTGCCCATATCTTTATAGATAGAACCACGAAGATAGAATGCTCCTGGGAAGTCGGGATACATCTCTGCGACACGAGTAATATCGTCGACCGCAGCCTGATAGTTGCCTTTCGCATGGTAAACGACAGCACGATTATATAGTGCACGGACATCGTCGGGGTCAAGTTCGATGACTCTCGAAAGATCGACCACTGCGAGGTCGTTTGCGTTTACTTCCATCAGCAACATAGCACGGTTGAAAAGAGCGACCGAGTTCAGCGGATCGACCGTCAAAACGTAATCATAGTCAGCCATGGCACCACTATATGAATCCAGTCGATAACGCAGGAAAGCACGATTGATATACAATCCCGTCAATTGAGGTTGCAACTTAATAGCTTGGTCGATATCAGCTAGGGCTTGGTCGTAATCGGCATGCGAATTGATAGCAATATCGGCACGCATGATATAAGCATTTAGCGCGTTTTTATTAATGGTTAAAGCTTTATCAATGTCTGCAATAGCGCTTACCGTGTCGTTCTTCGCCAGTAACACTCGAGCACGACCGAGGTATGCATTTTCAAAGCCAGGATAATACCTAATAAGTTCAGCGAAAACGTCGATAGCCCCGTCGTATTCCTTCATATCGTTCATAGCCATCGCCTTATTGAAAAGGAGTTGACGATTGCGAGGTAAAAGCTTTAAGGCCTCGGTATAGTCTTCGATGGCAGCACGATTACGTCCCAAATTCTGACGCGCAACACCACGGACTTCCCAGGCATCGGTAAGATAAGGATTTAATTCGATAGCTTTCGAAGCATCACGCTCAGCTCCGACATAGTCATCGAGATTAAGTTTTGCAATAGCACGATAAAAATACGGCTGCGCCAAGTATGGTTTCGATTCAATAGCTTGATTGAAATACTGAATCGAAAGCATATAGTCCTCAAAATACAATGCATTCTGCCCTACTCTCAAAACTTGGTCGGTATTAATCTGAGCAACAGAAGAGAAAGCAGCAGCAATAAACGCGAATATAATTAGTATTGGTCGAAAATTCATAAAAATTCGTATATATCGACAAAATTACTAATTTTCTACGAACTAACGGCATCGCATCACAAACGTTAGCGAAAATTTAAGTTTTGTGCGTATATGCAATGCTATGGGCAGACGCATTAATAGGCTTTTTAGACCAGTCGGACGAGTCAGACCAGTCGGGTGCTTGCTCCTTGTTTTTCACGGACTGTTTCGCTATGTTTGCGGAGTCGCTCAAGGGTCATAGCACCTTCTTTCTCGTTGCGAGAGGGACGAGATGAGAATGAGGAATCTAGTTAATAATCTCCATCTCGCAACCAACTCACATGGATCTTGTTTTATACATACATTAATCGTCGGATCTCCGCTAATGCATCGACCCGACGCTATTATTGTGCGACCTGCGAGACGCGATATAAGGTTAGATAGAAAGGAATTGTTTTACTTTTTCGATGTTGTCGAGGCCTGCTTCGCGACCGAGTTGGTAGACGTGGCGCATACGTGCACGATTGGAGCTGACTCGCCCGATAGGAAGTGGAGCCGAAGGGGCAATTACAAAAGTGTCGCCACACTCGGCATGTCGTCGGAGGTATTCGAGTTGAGCGTTGTACATCTCATGGCGATGTATCATGGCGTTCATAATAGCCGGATAACGCTTTAGGAAGATTTTTAGAAGAGAATTCGGAGCCGGTCGCTTGACGAAGTCGCGCGGTTGTGTAAGAATAACAACGTTTCGCATAATCCCAATACTGTGAGCAAATTCCAATGGGATTGAGTCAGAAATTCCACCATCGAGCATATATCTGCCATCATCTACTTTTACTGGACGAGTAACACCGGGCATCGAAGCAGACGCACGCAGCCATTCGAGAGATTCGTATGTAACTTTCTCCATTTTGTAATATACCGGAGCTCCTGTAGCAACATCGGTACATACTGAATAAAAGTCCATGGGGTTGCTCTCGAATGTAGCAGAGTCGAAAATATCGAGTTCGAGCGGCATAGTATGATATGCAAATTCGCCACCGACCAAGTCGCCAGTCCGAATAAGCGTAGACAGTCCCATGTATCGGCTATCTTTGCAGAATCGGAGGTTGTAACGCAAGACGCGACCGGGCTGACGAGATTTGTAGTTACATCCGAAACTAGAACCTGCAGAGACACCTACGAGGCAGTCGAATTCGATGCCGGCTTCCATCATTACATCGATAACACCAGCAGTAAATAAGCCTCTCATAGCCCCACCTTCGAGGATTAAACCGTGTTTGTTATTAGTCATCGTAAGTAAAAAAGTGCAATCAAGGCTGAAGGTAGCGCCTTCAGCCTTGATTGAAGTATAGTAAAGATGATTAAATCTGATCTTCGACGTTCCAAACGAAAGCACGAAGCCCGAGTTTAGGACGCTCTTCATTGAATTGTTTTAGTTTTGCTAAAACAATGGGCACACGCTTGTCGTCAACGACAGCAAGTATAGCCGAAGCCATTGAAGGCCATGCGTGAGAACCGTAGTGCGGTTCACCGTCGACAGAACCACGCCCTGTAACTTCGCCCCATGCGGTGAATCCACGACAGTTAGAGCGTTCGAGCATCTCGACAATTCTTTCGTAGTGCGCCTGGTCAAAGGCAATAAATATCGATTTCATAATTTGCTACGCGTTTGCTTTTTTAAGAAGTTCATTGCGGTGCTGACGACGTTTGTTCTTGACTCCACGAGCAGCGAAAACGCAGTATAGAGCAGGAACGAAAAGAAGAGTCAGGATAGTAGAGAATGTAAGACCACCAATAACGGCAGTACCCATCGGCTGCCACATTTCGGCACCTTGACCAGACCCCACAGCCATCGGCACCATACCGAGGATAGTGGTGAGAGTGGTCATAACAACAGGACGTAGACGAGATTCGCCACCGTTTACCACTGCACGACGAATCGACATGCCACGTTCGCGGTTAAGAGAAATGTAGTCGATAAGTACGATACCATTCTTTACAACGATACCGATAAGCATAATCGCACCAATCATCGACATAACGTTGAGGGTGTGTCCGGTAAGCCAAAGGATGATAAACACGCCAGAGAAAGCGAATAGGAGCGAAGTCATAATGATGCCCGGGTATGTGTAGCTTTCGAACTGCGCCGCCATAACGATGTATACGAGGATGATGATAAGCACCGCAAGAGTGAGGAGGTCGGAGAATGATTCTTGTTGGTCTTCGTACGAACCGGCAAGGTCGATAAATATACCTTGTGGGATATCCATCTTGTCGATAGCTTTTTGCGAAGCTTCAACAACTTGGCTCATCGGGACGTCTTGAACGACGGTAGAAACGGTAACGATACGTTCGCGGTCTTTACGTTCGATAGTAGGAGGAGTGAAACGCTCGACTACAGTACCGATGTCGCGAACACGCACGCCATTACCTTGAGCATTGTAAATCAAGATATTTTCGATGTCGGCAATAGTAGTACGATGCTCTGGAGCATACATTACCTTGATGTCGTACTCTTCACCGTCTTCACGGAAGCGCGAAGCGAGCTGACCATTGATACGGTTGCGGAGGTAAGTAGCTGCAGTGGAGAGGTTAAGACCGTATAGCGCAAGCTTTTCGCGATCGAAATCAACTTGATATTCAGGTTGATAGTCCGAACGAGAGATTAGGACGTCGGCAGTACCGGGAATTTTGAGGAGTTCGGCTTGAAGCATACGAGCTACCGAGTCGGTTTCGTTGAAATCATAGCCGTAAATTTCGTAGTCGATAGTAGCCTGACCACCCATAGATCCGCCCATACCGCCAACCGATACTTGCACTTTCTTGTACTCAGGGAAATTCTTGAGGTCTTGACGCATCAAAGCAGCGATTTCTGTAACAGAACGTTCACGGTCGCCCGGGTCGAGAAGACTGATGTTCATCGATATGATGTGGGGACCATTATCGCTCAACGAAGCGAATGTATTGTCGCTAGAAGCAGTACCTGTTGTATAGTTGAGTACCTTAATTTCGGGGTACTTTTCTTGCCAAAGGTCAGCGAGTCGCTTTGTGGTTTCCTTAGCAATTTCGACACGTGAGCCGATAGGCAATTCGAGGCTTACACGCATACGACCGTCGTCGGCAGTTGGGAAGAATTCAGTACCTACCATCTTGAGCAAAAATAGCGATGCCACGAATGTAGACATACAGATGGTAATGGTAGCCGCTTTATGGCTCACCACCCACTTGAGGAGTCGACCGTAGAAGCGGTCGAAAGCGTCGAGTCCTTTCTTAATCGGTGTGAAGAATACGGTGTAAAGCTTGCCGTGCTTAACATCGCGACGGAGCAAGAGAGAGCAAAGCATCGGAGTAAGCGAAAGAGCGCAGACGGTAGAGATAATCATCATGATGGTAACCATCCAACCGAGCTGCTGGAAGAGTACGCCTGTCATACCGGTGACGAGTGTCAAGGGGAAGAATACGGCAATAAGGGTCAATGTAGAAGCAATAACTGAGATAGCAACCTCGTTGGTGCCGTGCACAGCTGCCTGCTTGGGATCAGAACCACGTTCGATGTGAGTTGTAACGTTCTCAAGTACCACAATAGCATCGTCGACCACCATACCAATTGAAATCGAAAGCGCAGATAGCGAAATGATATTAAGCGTATTGCCGGTACCATATAGGTAGATGAACGAAGCAATAAGCGAGATAGGAATGGTGATTGTGATGATTAGAGTTGCACGCCAGCGACCGAGGAAGAAGAACACCACGATGACAACGAACAAGAGAGCATATAAGACAGTTTCGACAAGCGAGTTGATGGTATTGCGAATATTGTCGGATGTATCAACAATCACACCAAGTTCGACGTCGGCAGGTAGGCGTTTCTGTAGGGTTGGAAGCATCTCGAGCACTTTATTGGAGATTTCCACCGAGTTTGCGCCACTTTGTTTCTGGATAACAATCATTGCACCTTGACGGCCGTTGTTGAAAGTCTCCTGAGTACGTTCTTCGAGCGAGTCTTCGACACGTGCAACGTCGGTAAGGTAGATAGTCCGATTGTTGTAGGAACCGACAACAATATTCTTCATCTGGTCGGATGAAGAGAATTCGCCTTGAACACGAAGAGAGTATGTGTCGGAGCCGATATCGAATGAACCACCGGGAATATTGCGGTTTTCGGCCGCAATAACCGAGCCAATTTGCTCGATTGTGAGGTTATACGCCTCGAGACGAGCAGGGTCGGCATAGATGTGGATTTCGCGTTTGGGCGCACCCGAGATAGATACCGAACCAACACCGCTAATACGAGCGAGTGGGTTGGCAACAGCTTCATCGAGAATTTTGTAAAGGCCGGGCATACTCTCGGTAGCGTTTACCGACAACATGATGATAGGAATCATGTCGGTAGAGAACTTGAAGATAATCGGGTTCTCAGCATCGTCTGGAAGCATCGAAGAAACCATATCGAGCTTATCACGGACGTCGTTAGTGAGTACGTCGATGTCTTCGCCATACTCGAATTCGAGAGTTATAACCGAGATGTTTTCACGCGACTTTGAAGTGATGTGCTTAAGGTCGCTGACCGAGTTAAGAACGTTTTCGAGCGGACGAGTAACGTTCTGTTCAATATCTTGCGCACTTGCACCGGAGTAAGTAGTCATCACCATGATGGTGTTAGTCTCGATGTCCGGATACAGGTCGATAGGTAGACTTTTAAGTGAGAACAAGCCCAAGATAACGACCGCCACAAAGCAAAGTGTGGTCATAATCGGGCGCTTCACTGCACTTCCGTAAAGACTCATTTGTTATATCTTATGTGAGTGAATAATCGGATTATTTCAGAACTTCAACAGTTACACCGTCGGCGAGTCGGCTTTGTCCGGTGATAACTACAGTATCGCCGTCGTTAATTCCGCTGAGGAGCTCGTAAGAATTATCGAGACGCTGTCCGAGTTCGACACGTTCGTAGCTTACTTTATTGCCGTGGAGCACATAGACGTACTTGTTACCAGAGCCGGTCTGCTTAACAACGGCTCGGTCGGGAACTACGACATTGTACTGCGAGCCAAGATCGATAGCGACACGAGCAAACATACCGGGTTTGATGCGTTCGTTATTATTGTTGATGCGCACTTCGACGGGGAATGTACGAGTAGCAGGGTCGACTGCAGGATAGATGCGAACGACTTTTCCAGAGAATGTTTCGCCGGGGAATGCATCGAATGTAACATCGACCGGCAAGCCCAGCTTCACAGTTGTCATATCGTTTTCGCTGATATTAATCATTACTTTTACAACGGGCGAAAGTTGACCAACAGATAGGACGGGGTTAGCACCTGTCATATCACCTGCGTCATAGTTACGCGCTGTAACGACACCGTTGATAGGAGAGACGAGAACAGTATTCTCCATCATGTTGTTGTACTGCGATTTAGCAGCATCGAGCTGAGCTTTAAGCTGGTCGACAGCCTGCTGAGTACCGGCACCAATTTCGAGGAGCTGAACAGCACGGTTGTATTCGCTTTCGATGTATTCGAGGTTGATGCGGATCTGATCGCTATTAGAAGAGTCGAGTATAACTAACTGCTGACCGGCACGTACACGGTCGCCCACTTCAACGTTAATCTTTTTGATACGATTTGGGGTTGAGGGCGAGATGTTGTTTAGGTTTTCTGCTTCAACGTTAGCAGTGTACTCTTTAGCTTGAGCGACTTCCATAGAGTGTGCCACATCGACAGTTACGATTGGAAGCTCTTCAACTTCAATTTTTGCTTCTTCTTTGCTACCACAAGATGCAAAAGCAGCTACAGCGGCGAGCGAAGCAAGAATACGAACGGTTTTCATTATATCGTTTTGGATTAGTTATCAATTATTTGTAGTATATTGGTCGATAGGCGCTGAACCTTGGAGGAGTTCGAGCTCGCTACCTGCTATAAGGTAGTTGTAGATTGCTTGATAGTACGCAAGACGTGCTTGAGTAAGAGCAAGCTCAGAGTCTCGAAGATCGAGGTAGCTTGCCGCACCGATTTCGAAGCTTTTTTCCATAATAGAGTGAGCTCGGTCGGCTTGACGAACGCTTTCGCTACAAGACGCAATCTGCTTTACGTTTAGCTTTATATTGTCGATTGCGAGGTTGACCTGCATAGCTACGCTACGCTCGAGGTTTTCTCGTTGGAGGCGAAGTTCGGCAGCTTGAATCGAAGCTTGTTTGACTGCGTTATAACGCTGACCACCATGAAAAATGGGGAACGACAAAGAGACTCCAACAGTCGAGTATGGGCTCCAACGTAGATCTTTAAAAGGAGTTCCATTATTCATAGAAGTCCAATTGTAATTAGCCGTAAGAGCGAGAGTGGGAACGAAGGCGAGTTTTTTAATCGCCAAATTTTTATCTACAATCTTAGTGTCGATGTCGAGCAATTTTAGATCGGCATTTCCACTATAATCAGCTTGAAGAGAAGATAAAGTGCTTTCGTACATTGTATCCTCATAGTTGCTGAGGTTGTCGTTCAGCGAGAAATCGAAAGAGGCATTAACCCCCATCAATATTTGCAATTGTAGTTTAGCTTGCTTGATAGCGATGTCGGCTTGAGTCAATTGAGGTTCAACGTTTTTCATCGCTACCGAAGTACGAAGTACGTCGTAGTCTGATGCCGCACCGGCTGCATATTTTTTTGAATAAGTCTCATAGTTAAGAGCAGCCATATTGTAGCTTTCCTGGATTACTTTGCGAGAATCTTCGGCAAGCAGTAGGGTGTAATAAGCACTTTTAACCTGATTAACAAGTTGCTGACGGCTCTGACGAGCGGCTTCGAGGCTACGAAGGATCTGTTGATCGGTAACAGAAATGGTCTTCCACAGCTGAGGAGCAATAATTGGTAGCGAGGCCTGGAAACCGTAAGAATACGAGTTGTCGAGACCTACTTTAAGACCGTCGTTTTTCTTTTCGCTAGCTTGAGTATCGGTAGCATCAGAATCGCCACCACCCATTGCGCCAAAGGCATCGAAGTCCATATACATCGTTTGTTTTTCTAGCACACGACTATATGTAGCTCCAAAATCAATAGACGGCAACAACTGCCCGATTACTTCTTTTTTAGAGTAATCGAGTCGATCGACTTCCATATCCGCGACTTTCACAGTCGGATTTTCACTTAAAGCAATGCTAAGACAATCGTCTAGGCTTAACGTCGGAGCAGACTGCGCAAACGATGACATAACCGTCAGGCTTATCGCACCTATACCGAACAAAAGTTTTTGGTACATAATAATGAGATTGCAGTATCTTATGGTATCTATGTTATTTAACTGCAAAGATAGAATATTGTGGCGCATTATTCAAATAAGTTATCGCATTCAGATACGAAATTCGACTTTTCTACCAATTATTGTACAAGTTTCACCACCTTTAAGAATCTTCAATTGTGAGAGTCGATAAAAATTCCTAACTTCGCGGTTATGGAACAGGAATTTTCATCGACTTTGCTCGAAAATGCAGTAACCTCGCTATCACGCCTTCCGGGCGTCGGCCGAAAGACCGCTTTACGGTTCGCGCTGCATCTTTTACGCCGCTCTGAAGACGAAGCGGTGGGCATCGGCGAAGCTATCATAAATATGCGAAAGGGCATCCGTTACTGCCAAATATGCCACAACATAAGTGAGGAGAACGTTTGCTCAATATGCTCATCGCCACAGCGTAATGCATCGCTAGTTTGCGTGGTAGAAAACGTAAAGGATGTGATGAGTATCGAGAATACACGCCAATTTTTCGGTCTTTACCACGTACTTGGCGGCTTAATCTCCCCCGTTGACGGCATCGGGCCGGACTGTCTTGAGATATCATCACTTATCAAGCGTGTTGAAGAAGGTGGTATCGAAGAAATAATTCTTGCTACCGGAGCAACAGTTGAAGCAGATACGACCAATTTCTATATTTATCGTCAACTCTCTCGCATCGCCCCGACGCTAAAAATTACGCAATTGGCTCGTGGTGTTTCGGTCGGCGATGAGCTCGAATATACCGACGAAATAACTCTCGCTCGCTCAATCTCGGCAAGAACTCCTTTTGAATTATGATTCTTGAAAACGACATAGTACGTCTGCGCGCCGTAGAGCCTGATGATCTTGACTTTATTTACGCTCTCGAAACAAGCGAAGGTGCTGCAGAAAATGGCTTTACAACCGCGCCTCCGAGTCGTCATCTGCTGTGGGAATATATTCAAAATTATTCGGCAGACATATATGTCGACCGCCAGCTCAGATTGATTATCGAAGATGCATCGAACGGACAAGCAGCCGGCGCTATTGATATCGCCGACTTCGAACCACGCGACCGACGAGGTTTCGTAGGTATCTTAGTCTGTCCGCTCCAACGTCGTAAAGGTATTGCGCTTGCAGCTCTTAATCTGCTATGCAAGTATGCAGCCGAAACTCTTGGGATGCATCAACTCGCAGCAGTAGTTGCTATCGATAATGACGCATCGCGCCACCTCTTCACCGCAGCCGGGTTCAAACCGGCCGGGCGCTTAAGATCGTGGGTGCGTCGAGGCAATCAATACACCGACGCACTTCTCTTTCAACATCTTTTCAACTAAATTGCGAATTTGAGTCGCAACGTAGTGCCATCAACAAGTGTTGCTGTTGCAATATAAATGCCGGCGCCAAAGTTGGCAAGCGATATTTGTTGATTCGCCTCACGAATAAGTGGTTGGCCCGCAATATTATAAATATTAACTAATGCACCAACCGGAGCAATCAAATAACCATCAGCAATTTCAAGTGTCGGAAGTGTGTAAATATCGTTGACCGACGAAGATTGCTGGATTTCTTCAAGACGCCAAAGGTGCTTATGATCTTGTCCGCTTTTGTCGGTATAAATGCCGCCTCCAATATCATAGTTATCAGTGCCTAGATACAGCCCTCGACCCAGATTCTTGATAATCACATATCCATCATCGCCCGACTTCTCGACCGTAAAAAGCGCATACGGGTCGGAAATATCAGTAAAATGAATTACATCCCACTGTTTATTACTACCCATAAACGTGCCTTCAGCAAGCTCGATGCCGTAATAATCGAGTTGGGTAGACGAGGGTACGAATGAGATTTGTGCTGCATTATCGGCAGAAGCCAATCGGCATGTACTACCACTGATTCCTACATAGTTACCACCGGAATGGCGAATGCGATATTTGCTATCCGGATTTACTTCTACAGCCCATACCGACGGGTCTGAATCGTTGAAACTTTCGGTAAGGAACGCTATGCGATTGGAGATAAACTCTTTAAGATAGTCTACCCCACCCTGATATGTCGAGAATAAATAGTTTTCAAGGTAAATCTGCACATCAAGCGTTCCCCAAAGGTCGAAGTTACGTTTCTGTGATGCATCAATTTGAGATGCATAATAATCAACCTTGGCAAGCAAGGATTCTTCGATGCCGGCATTTAGCAAATCTTTCCAACGTCGATTTACAGCAGTGCGAAAATTTCGGTCCTGCCAAATTCGTTGAATCCAAGTTTTGGGGTTGTGAGCATGCTCGCGCATTAACTTTCGAGTAGCATCGCCAAGACGATTATCGTTATTGAAAGCGATATCAAAGTCCCACAGCGGACCGAAGTATAGATGGTCGTCGTTGCGTTTTTTGTAGATATATGTACTCCAAAAAGAATCGCTATTAGCAGTTAATTCGCAGGCTATATACCAGTTAATCAAGCTCTCTTCATCTACTAGACTGCGATAACCGGTTGAAGGATCGGCAAAATCGTCAGCAAAAAGTCGACGTTCGAATTCACCAACAAAATCGGTAATATAAGACAATTGCAGCGAATTAATCTCATCATCTTTCGGATATTTTACCGTTATTTTCAACCCTTTTGCAGTCTCAAACCAGACCGGCTCACCATCGGCAAAACCGTCTATCTCAATCAGATATCCACCAGTAATGTCGGGCACATCAGTCGCAGTCGGCTCCTGTTCTTCAACAGGGACACGCCCTTCTTTCACCTCAGTTTGATCAGTAACAAGGTAATTACCAATGTATTTATCATTGAGTACCACATCAACAAACGAAATTGATGGAGTATATTCCATGCCGATAAATTTGCTCATTTCAAATGCTATCGCATTGCGAATCATCGTTTTATCAGCATAATTAGCGAGAAAGACCCAATTCTTAGCCTTGGCAGAATTGTTAAGGAATCGATACTTCTTATCTAGTTTAATTCGATACGGCTGTTTTGCCATCCCCCAGGTCGAATTACCACGTCCACGAATACCCATCGTCAACTCGGTGCAACATTCTTCTGCATCACTACTAACAACTGACACTGTGGCATTTACATAATTTTCCTTACTCGTAATTGCAACATCATTTTCGGTATCGATGTAGACCGTGGGAATGTTAGTTAACTGCTCGCGAGCACCCATCAGACCGGTGCCAAGCAATAAGGCTATGAGAAATAAAAGTCGATTCATGATATTCAAGGAGTCGTTAAAATTGAATGATCTAAGATAAATGCGAATTATGCCACAAAAATAATTCAAATTCTTAACATCTCACAAACAATGTCAACGCAAGTTCTAAAAATACGACGTTTGACTTGTAAAATACGAGAAACACCCCTTGGGAGTGAAAGC